>CAZHWA010000001.1:0-29249 GCA_964536175.1 uncultured Terricaulis sp.
AGCAGCTTGCGGTGCTGGCGCGCCGGAGAGGCGCGCCGATCCAGACGCGGCTGGTAAAAGGGGCGTACTGGGACGGCGAGATCAAGCGCGCCCAGATCATGGGCCGGCCGGACTTTCCGGTCTTCACCACCAAGGCGGCGACGGATGTACATTACCTCGCGTGTGCGCGCGACCTGATCGAGGCGCGCGGCGCCATATTCCCGCAATTTGCCACCCACAACGCCCATACAGTCGCGGCCGTGCGGCGCATGGCCCAGGCGGCTGGGCATGACGCGTACGAGTTTCAGCGTCTGCACGGCATGGGAGAAGCGCTCTACGCTGCGCTCGAACCGCCATTGCCGGTGCGCGTCTATGCCCCTGTCGGCGGGCACGAGGAGCTGTTGCCGTATCTGGTGCGGCGCCTGTTGGAGAACGGCGCTAACACCTCGTTCGTGCACTCATTCCTGGATGAGGACGTGGCGCCGGAAGTGGTTGCAGCCGATCCGATGGCCACGCTCGAAGCTATGCCGCGCCGGCACCCGCGTCTGCCGCCGCCGCCGCAACTCTACGGCGCCAGCCGGCGCAATTCGACTGGGCGCGACCTGTCCATCGCCAGCGAGCGCGAAGCGATCGCGCGCGCAGCAGCCGGGCTGGAGGCGCCCGCGATCAGCGCGCTTGCGCCCGCGCAGGCGATGACGACAGCCGAGGCCGCATTCATGGACTGGAACAATCGCGGCGGCGCAGCGCGCGGGGCGATCCTGCGGGCCATGGCCGATGCGCTGCAGGATCGGCAGGACGAGCTGGTCGCGCTGGTTGCGCGCGAAGCGGGACGCAATCTGCAGGACTCGATCGACGAGGTGCGCGAGGCGGTGGATTTCTGCCGCTACTACGCCGCCGAAGCGGAACGGCTGTTCTCGGGACCAAAGTCATTGCCAAGTCCTGCCGGCGAGACCGATCACCTCGAACTGCACGGGCGCGGCGTGTTCGTGTGCATTTCGCCCTGGAACTTTCCCTTGGCGATCTTCACCGGCCAGATCGCGGCGGCGCTGGCGGCGGGCAATGCGGTTGCGGCCAAGCCGGCTGAACAAACGCCGCGCATCGCCGAAGCCGCAGTGGCGCTCTTCTATGCTGCGGGCTTGCCGCGAGATGTGCTGCAACTGGTGCAGGGCGACGGCAAAGTGGGCGGCGACCTGGTCGCCGATCCGCGCGTGGCAGGCGTGGCGTTCACCGGCTCGACCGAAGTGGCGCGCATCATCAACCGCACGCTGGCCGCCAAGGACGGGCCGATCGTGCCGCTGATCGCCGAGACGGGCGGACTTAACGGCCTCTTCGTCGACACCACCGCTCTGAAGGAACAAGTGGTGGACGATGTGCTGATTTCGGCCTTCAACTCGGCCGGCCAGCGCTGTTCCTCGCTTCGCGTGCTGTTCCTGCCGCACGATACGGCTGACGAAGTGTTGGAGACGCTGCTCGGCGCCATGGACGAACTCGCCATCGGCGATCCGGTCGACGCGCGCACGGATATTGGCCCGATCATCGACGCCGACGCGAAGGCCAATCTCGACACGCATGTCGAGCGCATGCGTAAAGAGGCGCGGCTACTCAAGCAGATCGACGTCAGCCATCTTGGCGGCAATTTCTTTGGGCCGGTCGTGATCGAACTGGCGAGCCTGGATCAGATCGAGAAGGAGGTGTTTGGCCCGATCCTGCACGTCGTGCGCTACGATCCGGCCAAGGTCGCCGATGTCGGCGCCGCGCTGGCGGCGAAGGGTTATGGCCTCACGCTCGGCGTGCATTCGCGGCTGGAGAGCTTCGCAAACGAGGTGCGCGCAGTGGTGCCGGCCGGCAATTGCTACGTGAACCGCACGATCGTCGGCGCGGTCGTGGGCGTGCAGCCGTTCGGCGGCTCTGGACTTTCCGGAACCGGGCCGAAAGCGGGCGGGCCCAATTATCTGCCGCGCTTTGCCGAGGAACGCGCCGTTTCGGTCAACATCGCCGCACAAGGCGGCGATCCGCATTTGTTGAACCTGTAATGCAGGCGCTCGCGGACTCGCTTGCGCTGCGCGCAACGGGCGAGGGGGCGTGGCATGCTTTTTCCGATCCGCAGAACGAGGCCGGCGCCGGCATGTTCGGCGGCTGGACGGCGGCGCTGCTGCTGAAGTCGGTGCTGCGCGACGCACGGGCAAAGGGAGAGCCCACCGCGCTGAGTGTCAGCTACATAGCCAGGGTGTCGCCAGGCCGGGCGCTCGCCGTAAGCGTCACGCCGCTCGGCGGCGGCCGCTCGGTCATGGCATGGCGTGCGGAGGTTCGCCGCGGCGACGACGAGGTCTTGCTGGCGAGCGCTTCGGTGCTGCTCGCCAACCGACGCCCGAGCGACGCGTTTACCGAGTGGGACTTCCCTGCTGCTCCGCTTCCGGAAGAGCTGCCCATGGTCCACCCGCCAGCAACGTTCGGCCAGCAAGTCGACATGCGCATGGACAAGACTCCGTTTGGCCAACGCGACAGTCACTCGGTGCAGTGGGTGCGCGAGCGCACCGGCCACCCGGTCGACCACGTTCTGCTGGCCTACCTTGCGGACTGTTATCCCCCGCGCATTTTCTGTCGCAGCGCAGGCCCGCGCCCGTCCACGACGCTCGCAATGTCGGTGTATTTCTACGCCAGCGCAGACGAACTTGCCGGCGTCGGCGACGATTTCATGCTCAGCGAAGCCGTCGGCACGCGGGCCGAGCAATCCATTGTCGGATCGCAGTTGCGTCTGTGGAGCCGCGCCGGCGCGCTGTTGGCGACCAGTGAACAACTGTGCTGGTTCAAGTAAGCTTGCCGCTCGCCCCTGCCGGCGCGTAAACAAGGCCATGTCCCGCGACGACAATGTCACGCCGTTCCGCCGGCCCAGGCCGCGGCCCGTTGCGCCGCAACGCGGCGGCGGCTGGGGATTCAAGACGCATCGCGGCAAGGTCGTTCTGGTTCACACACTGACACTGGTCGCGTTTCTCTGCGCGATCAGCGGCTCACCGCTGGTGGGATTTCTGTTCGCCGATCCATCGGCGCAGCTGATTGCGCAGACGCGCACCGTGACCTGGCTGGTCGGCATAGTCGCCGCCGTGGCGGGGGCGATCGTCGCGTACTCCAATCGCGGTGCGGCGATGCCTTGGGCCAACACGCACCACGAGCACGCCTTGCGCACGCTTGTCATCGGCTATGCGATTTGGGTCATTGCCGGTCTGCTCACGTACATTCACGGCGTGTTGGCGATCGCGACCGTCTTCATCCAAGCGGGCGTGTTCATCTGGGCGGCGTTGCGCGGCGGCGTCGGCTTGGCGCTGGGTGTGATGCGCAAGCCGATCGGCAATCCCCGCGGGTGGTTATTCTAGGATCCGGAGACCTAGCGAACGATCGTACAGCCGTAGGCGCCGTCGAACGTCGCCTCCGAGCGAATGGCGCCGAAGAGCACGCTGGCGCGCACCGTCTCGCCTTCGGCGGCGATCGAGATGTTGCGGCGTGCGTCTTCCGGATAATCGGCAAGGCAATCGTCGAGCGCACGCCCGCTGACATGCAGGCAGGAACAGAGCTGTTTGGCGGCATAGCCGGTTGCAATCTGTGCATAAGTGAGCTGATCGCGCGAGGCCCAAGCGCCGCCTGCGGCCAGCAAGGCCACGATCGCAAGTGCGATCAGACCGATCCAGCGTTTGCGCACCACGGCCGTCTCCCCCTACACTGGCCGCCAGCATAGCGAAGGCGAGGGGATACGTCATGCTGCGCAGGCTGCTCGTTGCGGCCGCTTTCGTGCTTGTGGGCGGCGCCGAGGCGGCGCAGGCGCAGGCGCTGCATCCGCTCCCGTCACAGCCCGCGGGCCTGGCCTGGCCGGGCGAGGACTGGGCGAGTGCGCCGCTGCCGGCCGATGTGGACCGCGCTGCGTTCGACCTCGCTGTCACCGAGGCCTTCGCCGGCGTCCACCCGCTCTTCGGCGAGACGCGCGCGGTGGTCGTGGTGCAGGGCGGGCGCATCGTGTTCGAGCGCTATGCCGGGAGCTATGGGCGCGACACGCGCCTTGTCTCCTGGTCGGTGGCGAAGTCGGTGACGCATGCGTTGGTTGGCGCGGCCGTGCTGCAAGGCCGCGTGGCGATCGACACGCCCATGGGGAGCCCGCACTGGCGAGCCGGCGACCGGCGCGCATCGATCACATGGCGCGACTGGCTGAACATGGTCGACGGCCAGGACTATCTCGAAATTGGCGCGGCGAGCGTTCTGGAAAACGACGTCACGCACATGCTGTACGGCCGCGGCCGGAGCGATACCGCCAGATTTGCGGCGAGCTTGCCGCTGATCCACGATCCGGGCGCGCACTGGAATTACAATTCGGCGGGTACAATTCTGATCGCCGATGCGCTCACACGCACGATCGCGCCCGATCCGCAATCGCCGATCGATCGTCGCAATCGCATGCGCGCCTGGATGCAGGAGGCGCTGTTCGGTCCCGTGGGAATGAACCCGGTGGTCGAGTTCGATCCGCAAGGCCTCTATTACGGCAGCGCCCTGATCTGGGCGACGGCGCGCGATTGGGCGCGCTTTGGTTATCTCTATCTGCGCGACGGCGTCTGGGACGGGCGACGGGTGCTGCCGGAAGGATGGGTGGACTTCGCCCGTACGCCTGGCCCGGCCTCGAACACCGATGTGTACGGCGCGCATTGGTGGCTGACGCCCACGTACGGAACGGGACGGCCGCAGTCTTCGCTGATCGGCGGCGACGAGATGCGCGATGCGTTCTCGGCGCAGGGGCACGAAGGGCAGATCGTCGTCGTCGTCCCATCGAAGGATCTTGTGCTGGTCAGGCTGGGCCGCTTTGACGGCGGGGCCGAAGCATGGGATGCGCTCGGCGACTGGGCGACGCGGTTCATCGGCGCGTTTGGCCAACGCGAGTGACATGGCCTGCACAGGAGGCGGCGATGGTGGACAATGTCGAGGGCCGTGAGGCGAAACAGCACGCGGCCAAGGTGTTGCGCGATGCCGGCTTCAGGTATTTGGCGGCCGAACTTGAGCATGGCTCGCTATCCGGGCTGGGCAAAGACGAGCCGTTCTTCCTCTTGTGCGGACGCGACCGATTGGCGCCTACCGCGATCAAGGCCTGGATCGAAGCGGCGCGTATCTCCAACGTGCCGGACTACAAACTGGAATCCGCGCACGAGACGATCGAAGCGATCGAGGCCTGGCCGGGGGACCGGCACTACCCCGATTAGGCGCAGCGCGCCGCGACGGACCTAGGCGGCGCGCATCGCCGCGTGCGCGCGGTCGATTGTCTTGTAGATGTTCGTGCGCGCGTCTTCGATGCTGGTTCGATCGAGGACAAGGCCGAGCGTATTCAATTCCTCGGCGACCTCCGGCTCGTTCTGCATCTCAGCCAGAAGCGCCGTGCCCTGCACCCGATTGACGAAGGCAGCGACGCCGGCGCCGCGCGCGTCCAGCACGCGCAGGCGCAGCTGCCGCAGCGCCGTGCTCAGGGGCGGGGGCTGCGACGCCCCATCCTTGCGGCGACGCTCGATCAGCCGCAGACCTTCGCTCTGGCGCCGGTCAGGCCCGAAATAGCTCTCGCAATCAATCCACAACATGGCACTCTCGTCGCCGCATCTTGCGGCCGTGGCTTTCTGCCTCGCGCCAATTGTTGCGCCGATTTGTTTGTGGAAGTGTTCACCGGCTTGGTGAAAACCCGTTGAGGTTGAAGCGCGTTAGCCAAGAATGGCTTGCAAGACGGATTGGCTGGGCCGAGCATGCGCGACCAAAAGGAGGTCGCCGGTCATGATGCGCGCGGCGCCGCTGATGAGCCTCGTTCTGATGGCGTGCACGACGGTCGGCCCGCGCGATGCCGACGAGCAGTGGCGCGTGGTGAGCTGGCCGGGGGGAGCGACGGTCGTGACGAGCTACGGCGCGACGTGCCGCACGCCATGCAATGTGCGCATCCCGCCGGCGGCGTTCGACATCGCCATCGAGCGTCAAGGTTATCTGACCTGGGCGGCGCATTACGATCCGGCGTCTCCCGATAGCGTGCAGCAGCTGGCGGCCGCGCCGAACCGGCCCCTCAACGCCGCCGCCGGCGCGTTGCTTGCCGGAGGAGAGCTTGCCGCACGCGGCGGCGGGCTCGCCGGTGGGGCCGCCGTCAGCGGCGCCGCGCTGCTGGGCGCCCTGCCGTGGATGTTTGGACCGCGCGTGCGCCGGCTTGAAGTGCGGCTCGAAGCTCAGGACTGAGCCGTCAGTCCAAGCATCGCCCGAACCTCTGCCGGCGTCTTGCCGCTGTCGCGCAGGGCGCCCAAAGTCGCCGCTCGATCGCGTTTGGCGAGCCGCTTGCGGTCCGGCCCGAGGATCAGCTTGTGGTGAAGATAGACAGGCTGGGCCAGGTTCAGCAGCTTCTGCAGCAGTACGTGCAGGTGAGCGCTTTCGCGCAAATCCTCGCCGCGAATGACATGCGTGACGCCTTGCAGCGCGTCGTCCCAGACCGAAGCGAGATGGTAGCTGGCCGGAAAATCCTTACGCGCCAGAACCACATCCCCGAGCTTCTCAGGCTGGGCGCGGACAAAGCCGGTCTCATCTTCGAAGACCAGGGCGAAGTAGGCCGGGCCAAGCGCCGCCCTGGCCTTCTTCAACGAGAGCCGCCAAGCGAACGCTTCGCCGGCGGCGAGGCGTGCGGCTTCCTCTTCGGAAGGCAATGCGCCGCCGACGAACACTTCGGTGTCGCCGTGCGGGGCCGAGGCGATCGCCTCGGCAATTTCGCGCCGGGTGCGGAAGTCGCGATAAACGAGGCCGCGGTCTATGAGGCTCTGCAGCGCCGTTGCGTAGGCCGCCATATGCTCGGACTGGCGGCGCACCGGCTCGTCCCAACGTATGCCGAGCCAGGCGAGATCGGCATAGATGGCCGCCTCGAACTCCGGCCTCACCCGCCCACGATCGATGTCTTCTATGCGCAGCAGAAAGCGCCCTCCGGCCGTCTGCGCGGCGTTAAAGGCGGTGAGCGCGGAATAGGCATGGCCAAGGTGCAGCTGGCCTGTAGGCGATGGTGCAAAGCGCGTGACGAAGCTCATGTCTCTTTCATAGCGCAACCAGCCGCGGGGGGAGGCCAAAGGGCAGCGAGCGTGTTGCGTTAGGCTCAACGCCCGCTAGTCAGGCGCCATGACAGTCTTTCTCGACGGTCCGCGGATGCCGCCCGCGCGCGGCGGCCCACCGGATACGCTGGTGATCCTGCTGCACGGCTACGGCTCGAACGGCGCCGATCTCATCAGCCTGGCCCCGTACTGGGCCAAGGCGCTGCCGGGGGCGGCGTTCGTGTCGCCGAACGCGATCGAGCCTGTTGCGCAGGTCCCCGGCGGCTATCAGTGGTTTCCCATCTCCAACCTCGATCCGCATCTCATGGAGCATGGCGTGCGCATGGCGGCGCAGTCGCTCGATCGCTTCATCGACCGCGAACTCGAAAAGTACGCCCTTCCTGCGAGCAGGCTGGCGCTGGTCGGCTTTTCGCAAGGGACGATGATGGCGCTGCATGTGGCGCTACGGCGGCAAGACCCGGTGGCGGCCATCCTCGGCTATTCCGGCATGCTAGTCGGCGCGGAGGCCTTGAAGGAGCATATGAAGAGCAAACCGCCGGTCCTGCTCGTTCACGGCGAGCGCGATCCGACTATCCCGATCCCGGCCATGTTCGAGGCGGCCGAGGCGCTCGCTGCAGCCGGCCATGGCGCCCAATGGCACATTTCTTACGGCATTCCGCACTCGATCGGACCCGACGGTCTCGAACTCGGCGGCGCCTTCCTTACGCAGGTGCTGAAAGCTCCTGCGCTTACCGGGAGACGGTGATTTTCCGGCGGACGTTGCCGCGCTGTCACAAATCTTTGGCGACAAATCAGGTATAGCTGGCGAGCGCCTGTGGTATAGTGCAGGTGCGAAAGGAGCACGGCCTTCAGTCCGCCGCAGCACAGCGTCGTCCGGCATATGCCCCTCCGGCAGCATTGGAGCTGCCGGAAATGAACGTATCCAGCGCTCCCCTGGCGGGCTGGCCGGCGCTGGTGCTCAACGCCGATTTCCGCCCGCTGTCTTATTATCCGCTGTCGCTGTGGCCGTGGCAGGAAGTGGTCAAGGCGGTCTTCCTGGAGCGTGTCGATGTCGTTGCGCACTACGAACAGGTCGTGCGCTCGCCGTCCTTCCAGATGAAGCTGCCGAGCGTCATTTCGCTTAGGGATTATGTGCACCAGGATCGCCCGCCGGCGTTTACGCGCTTCAATGTGTTCCTACGCGACGGCTTTGCCTGCCAGTATTGCGGTTCGAGCGAAGATCTGACCTTCGACCACCTGCTGCCGCGATCGCGGGGAGGGCGCACGACCTGGGAGAACATCGTCACGGCCTGCGCGCCGTGCAATCTGCGCAAGGGCGGCAGGTACGCTCATCATGCCGCGATGCGGCCGCGGCGCAGGCCGCGGCGCCCAAGCATGCACGAACTCCAGCACGTAGGCCGGCGCTTCCCGCCGCACTATCTGCACGAGAGCTGGATGGACTACCTCTATTGGGATGTCGAACTGGACGCGTAAACCGCGTCTGTATCGGTGCGCAGCTCAAGGATGTACGATGACGCGCAGATCGGCGCCACGGCCGAACGCGCGTGCGCTTGGGCTAGATGCAAGGCGGACTCCGCGCGTGCGCCGATGCAATCGACATCGATAACCAGCATTCCGGCCGCCGCTGCAATCGCCAAAGCTTGCACAACCGACATATCGCTCTCCCTGTCGGGGGAGGGCTTAGGGGCCTTTCGTTACGCCCGTTCGTCCGTCTTGAAACAGGACTGAAACAAAGGCGTCCAGAGCGCCTTTTGTCGGGCTCCGGGCTTAGAAGCCGGCTGCCACAGCGTTGAACACGGCGGACAGGTTGACGCCGATCGGAATAATGGCGGCCACAATGGCGAGAAAGATCAGGGCGGCGATCACGGCGTACTCGATGGCCGTTGCGCCGCGCTCGTCGGTGCAAAATTGCGTCAACATCAGGCGTCTCGCTCGATCAGGCGCTCGACCAGCACCACATCCGCCGGCGGCATCGCATAGTCGCGCAAGCGGTGCGGCCTCACCCAGGCGAGGTCCTGCACCGCGCTCGCATCCGGTTTCAAGTCGCCCTGCCAACGTGTCGCGATATAAAGCGGCATGAGCAGGTGAAAGTCCGGGTACGCGTGAGATGCGAACGCAAACGGATCGAGCGCGTCCGGTTCGACGGTCAAATCCAGCTCCTCCTTCAGCTCCCGCGCCAGCGCGGTCTCTGGACCTTCGCCCAACTCGACCTTGCCGCCGGGAAACTCCCAGAGGCCGCCGAGCTGTTTGTGCTGTGGGCGCTGTGTAATCAGCACACGCCCGGATGAATCGATCAGCGCGGCGGCCGCCACCAACAGAAGTCGCCGCGATGAAGCGCCAGTATCGCCCGGTAGCATGAAAAAGCCGTGAGCCTTCAAGGTTGATTGTAGCTTAAGCTACACCTGAGCCACGACGGTTCACGTATGCTTTACTGTGCCGAAGCCGGGTAGGGCGCGGCCCGGACGCTAGGGTGCGGCCGATGTTTCGAGTGCTCGCATTCGCTGCAGCGCTGCTCACAGCGCCCGCCAGCGCGCAGGACTACGATGCGGCGCCCGTCATATCGGCACGGCGCGCCGGCGATGGCGGCGGGCATGCGACCGCGTCGATGGACGTGCGCGCCCCGCCGGCGGCGGTGTGGGATATTCTGAGCGACTGTGCGCAAGCCCGGCGCTTCATGCGCGAACTCATCAGCTGCCGCATTCTGGAACGCGGCGAAGGCTGGGACGTGCGCGAGCACCGCGTCCGCGGCTGGCCGCTTAAGCCGGTGTTGCGCAGCGTGTCGCGGATTACGCTGGAGCCTGACCGGCGCCTGAGCTTTCGCCGCGTGGACGGGGATTGGACCCGATCGGAGGGTGAGTGGCGCTTGACGCCCGTCGACGGCGGGCGCGGCACGCATGTCGAGTACGAACTGGACGCAGCGATCCGCAGCCCGTTTCCCGCCAGTTGGACTCAATCGGTGTTGCTTGGACGCATGCGCGCCAGTCTGTTGGCGTTGCGACGCACGGCCGAGCGCGCCGCCGCGTCAACGGACTAACTCAGGCTGCCAGCAATCCCTCTTCGCGCAGCGCCTGCTGCACGGCAGGCCGGCTCCCGACTCTCTCGAAATAGGCGCGCAGGCGCGGCAGGCTGGCGATGTCGACTTCGAATTTGCGCGCCCAGTTCAGCGTCACGAAGGCGTAGCTGTCTGCGATGCTGAACTCTCCCAGCAAGTAATCCCTGTCGGCAAGCTTACGATCGAGCAGAGCGAGACGGCTGCGAATAAGCTCCACCTGCGCCGCGCGCTGCTCCGGCGGCAGCTTCCGGAACAGCAGGCTGAAGCTCTTGTGTAGTTCCGTGGCGATGAAGTTGAGCGTTTCAAGCAGGCGCCAGCGCGCCATGCCATCCGACGGCGCCAGCCCGGATTGCGGGGCCAGGCTCGCCAGATATTGCAGAATGACCTGCGCCTCGGTCAGCCGCTCGCCGTTGGCCAGCTCAAGCACAGGCACCGCGCCTTGCGGATTGATCTCGTAGAAGTTCGCTCCGCTCTCGGTCCGCCGTTCCGGGCCAAACAGGACTTTCTCCAAAGATACATCGAGACCGGCCTCGCGGACAACGATGTGCGGCGCGAGCGAGCAGGCGCCGGGCGAGTAATAGAGTTTCATCTTATGCTGCTCCAATGACCTGAGGCCGCAGTTAGAAGCAGCAGGGAGCGCCTCAAGTATCACCGATGTGACTTTCGACGCGAATTAATCATCTTCGCTTGCCCGGTTCGCGTGTTTGCGCTTTCGAAAAGCCTGCTTCGTGGATCAGGCATGCGGCGAGGAGTGACGGTGCTGACCCTTAACGCAGCGGTGCTCGACGGTGAGTTCGACGTCTGCCTCGTTGGCGCCGGGCCGGCGGGCATTGCTTGCGCGCTCGATCTGGCCGAGCGTGGCCTCAAGACCCTGGTGTTGGAGGCGGGCCGCCTTAAGCCAGTGCCGGGCAATCCCGACCTGCTGGCCGCCGAGCTCAGCCATCCCGATCACCACGATCCGACCGACATTGTTGCGGCGCATGCGCTTGGCGGCTCGTCGCATTGGTGGGGCGGACGCTCAGTGCCGCTTGACCCGATCGATTTCGCCGTCTGGCCGCTGACGTATGAAAGCATGCTGCCCTGGTATGCGCGCGGGGCGGACTTTCTTGGCGCGCGCGCTGTGCATGAAACCTCAGCGCCGGGCGCCTTCGCCGGCCTTTCCGATTTCGACGCCACACGCGATGAGACCTGGTGTCCGCAAACCAATATGGGCTTGCGCTGGCGCCAGAAACTGCGCGCCGAAGCGGGGCCGTGCGTGTTGCTTGGCGCGCGCGTGGTGGGCATGGACTGCGAAGGCGAACGCATCGCACGCGTGCGCGTGCGCGTGGGCGCCGAGGAGCGGACGGCGCGGGCCAAACGC
This sequence comes from uncultured Terricaulis sp., assembly GCA_964536175.1. GTDB lineage: Bacteria > Pseudomonadota > Alphaproteobacteria > Caulobacterales > Aquidulcibacteraceae > Vitreimonas. Next base: position 11,480 of record CAZHWA010000001.1, read on the forward strand.
TTTGTTCTGGCTTGTGGCGGGCTTGGCGTGCTCAAATTGTTGCTGCTGGCGCAACGCGAATCGCCGGATTTGTTCGGCGGCGCCGGCGGTCCGCTGGGACGCGGCTATATGGGCCACCTTACCGGCGCCATTGCCGACATTAAGCTCAGCCATCCAAGCGACCGGGCGGCTTTCAGCACGCGTACAATTGATGGCGGCGTGCGCGCGCGGCGCCGCATCCAGTTGCGCGACGACGCAATTGCGCGCGAGGGGATCGTCAACACCGCTTTCTGGCTCGAGAACGCATCGAATGAGAATCCCGCACATGGCTCCTCCGTCGCATCCGCGAAATATGTCGCCGCGCGCGTCTTGCGAGCGATGTCGGGCCGCGGCGGCGAAGATGCGCCGCTGAAGCCTCACATCGACAATATTGCGCGCGCGCCGATTTCGGCGGGCCTGGGCGTTGCGCGCGCTGGGTATTTGCTGGCGATGACGCGCCTCACGGGCCGGCTGCCGCGCCCGCCGCTGACCGTGCCGAGTGGGGAGGGCAGGTGGCGGCTCGATTATCATGCTGAACAGAAGTCCGACCCGGCCAATCGGATATCGCTCAGCCAGACACATACGGATTCAGTCGGCCTGCCGGCACTGCACATCGATTTCCGCTTTCGCGACGGCGACATCGAACCGGTCTTGCGCGCACATGAGCTGCTCGACGCCGATTTGCAGCGATCTGGCGCCGGACGTCTGCATTTTCGTGGGCCGCGGCAGGCGTGTCTGGGCGCAATCGAGGCCTATGCCCGCGACGGTTATCATCAGCTCGGCGGCGCGGCGATGAACGCCGATCGAAAGCGCGGCGTCGTCGATCCCAATTGCCGCGTGCACGAGTTCGCAAATCTCTGGATCGTGTCGGGGAGCGTTTTTCCGAGCGGTGGGCAAGCAAACCCGACTCTTACGATCGTTGCGCTTTCGCGCCGCCTGGCGGCCCATCTGACTGAGGCCTAGCACGCTACCGGCCCGCAGGTTTCCGGGCGCGGTTGATTTGCGCGCAGAACGCGACGGCGCTTTACCTCGTCGCGGGTCGACGCCAAGCTTTCGGCATGGATGTGCAAGCGCTGCGCTTCTGGGGCATGGCCGTCGGCGCGGCGCTGATGGCGTTCGCGCTCTGGGTGGCGGCGATGGGACCGGACGCGCCCCCGCACGCGCGGCCGGCGGACCGCGCCCAGAACCCTGGAGTCGCGCCGGAGCCGGCGTCTTTTGTCGTACGGTTTCAGGGCAGGGGCCCTATCGCGCGCGCTCAGGCCGTTGCGACGCGTGGCGACACAGATTCGGGCCGGCAACGCATAGAAGCGCAGCTGCAACGTCAGCAGGCGTTCGCCGGTCTTTGTTTCGAGCGCTTTACCGCAAACGCCGGGGAAGTCGTATTGCGCACCTGCGATGTCGTCGCGTCACACGAGCGCGCGGCGCTGGAGCGGCAATGGCTTTCTCGCTTGCGTGCGATGCGTGCTGTTGCCTATGCCGATGTTGAGTCCGCGGCGGCGGCCGATCGCGCAGAATAAAGGGAGATGTTGGCCATGGATGCAGGCGCGCCCGCTTTCATCGGCGGTTTCGAAGAGCGCATCGTCGCCACCGTGGACGGGCTTGCGCTCTATGCGCGCGATTATCCCCCGCTCCTGCCGGAGACGGGATTGCCGGTCATCTGCCTGCACGGGCTCACACGCAACTCTCACGACTTCGAAGTCGTGGCGCCGCGCATCGCCGCGCTCGGCAGACGCGTTGTTGCGCCAGACATGCGCGGTCGCGGCAAGAGCGCCAACGACCCCGACCCTGCGCATTATGTCCCGACGGTCTATGCGCAGGACGTACTGAAGCTGATGGATGCGCTGGACATCCTACGCGCGGTGTTCATCGGCACGTCCATGGGCGGTCTCGTCACTATGGTGCTGGCGACGATGGCCCCGGATCGGATTGCCGCCTCGGTGCTCAACGATGTCGGGCCGAAGCTGAACGCCGCGGGCCTTTCGCGCATCGCATCTTATGTCGGCCGCAGCCAGCCGGTCGGCTCGTGGGAAGAGGCCGCCGCTGCTGTGCGCGCGGTGAATGGCGGCGCTTATCCGGGCCGGCTCGACGATGAGGGATTTTGGCTCAGCTTCGCTCGCCGCACCTTTCGCGAACGCGACGACGGTTTGCTCGAGACCACGTACGATCCGCACATTGCCCTCGCGTTCATTGACTTCGACGAAGACGCTCCGGCGCCCGATTTGACGCCCTTGTTTACAACGCTCGCTCAACGGCCGATGCTCGCGCTGCGCGGGGCGATATCGGATTTGTTCACGGCCGAGGCCTTGGCGGCGATGCATGAGCTGAAACCGGATCTGGAGAGCGCGGCGGTCGAGAACGTCGGTCACGCGCCGATGCTGGACGAGCCGGAAGCCTGGGACGCCATTCTCGATTTCCTGGCGCGGGTCGACTGAAGGCTTATACGATCAGTCGTGTGCCGAATGCGTTGAGCAGATGGCGCACGGAAGCCGCGACGCACGCGACTGCGGCGATAACCGCCACGAGCGCGACAAAGGCGAACCAGATGAAAAACGCGCCCACGCCAGCTGCGCCAGAGATTGCAGGCGAGCCCAGCCACCAGATCAAGGTCGCACCCGCGATGGCCGCGCCGAGCCCCGCAGCGCTGCGCCAGTAAACGCCGTTTGGGCGCTGGAAGGCATAAATCGCAACGGCCGACAGCGCGGCTATATAAAGGCCGACGAGGGCGATTTCGAGCATGGCGAGAGCATCGCCTGCTTCGGTAAAAAATAAGCCGCAAAGCCATGGTGAACGACGCGGACGGTTAATCGCCCTACATCATGTCGAAGCGAGGTGCAGAGATGCAGATTCAGGTGAGAACGGACAAGGCCATCCAGGGTGTGGAGAGCGCGACGGCCTTTGTGGAGCACGAACTGCGCAGCGCGCTCGGACGCTACGAGGACCAGATCACCCGGCTTGAAGTTCATCTCGGCGACGTCAACGCCGCCAAGGGCGGCGGTAATGACAAGCGCTGTATGATCGAAGCGCGCGTCGCCGGGCGCAAACCGGAGGTCGTCACCGAGCATGCCGCCGATCTTCGGCTCGCGATCACGGGCGCGGCCAGAAAACTGGAGCGTTTGCTGGAGAGCGCGCTGGGCAAACGTGACGACGTCAAAGGCGGCGAGAGCATCCGCCGCGCCGATTAAAGCGCGCGGCGGAACAGCTCGCGATACTTGTCCGCATCGAACGGAATCGCATTGGTGAGGGTGGCGATGTCGCTCACGGCGTAGTCGATCGCGCCATCGCCATGCGCTTGCCGCACCCCCATGGCCGAGAGCGACTGTGGCAGGCCGATGCGTGCGTTCAAATCCAAGACGTATTGCGCAAGGTCTGCGCTGGCCGATAGGCCGAGCGCGCGGCGCAGGCGCGCGAATTTCTCTTTCGCGGCGTCGGCCTCTGCGATCATGGCCAGCGCGTGAGGAAGTATCACGGCATTGAGGGTGCCGTGATGCAGCTTCAGGTCGTGAATGCGGCCGAGCGCGTGGCTGAGCCCGTGCACAGCGCCCAATCCTTTCGCGAACGCGAGTGCGCCTTCGAACGAGCCCATCATCATATGCCAGCGTGCGTCGCGGTCGGCGCCGTCCTTGACCGCACGTTCCAGCCAAAGGCCGATGCGTTCGGCGCCGTCGAGCCCGACCGCCTCCGCTGGAGGATGCACCACCGGCGTCAGCACGGCTTCGATGCAATGCGTCATTGCATCCATGCCGGTTGCCGCCGTGAGCATGGGCGGCAGGCCGAGAGTCAGCTCTGGATCGCAGACCGCCGCCGCCGGCACCAGATGCGGGGAGACGAATGTTTCCTTCATGCCGTTGTCGAGGATGACGACGGCCCCTGGCGAAACCTCGCTGCCGGTGCCGGCCGTGGTCGGCACGGCGATCAGCGGCGGGATCTTGCCAATGAACTTCATGCCGCGCTTGGAGCCGCCGAGGCGCTCAAACGGCCCCTCGTGCGTGACCATGAGGCCCATTGCCTTGGCCAAGTCCATCGAGGAGCCGCCGCCCAGCGCGACAATGCCGTCCGCGCCGGATGCGCGGTAAGCCGCCGCAGCTTTGGCCGAGGCGCTCTCTGTGGGATTGGCCGGCGTGTCGGCGAACACGCCGGCGGACGGTTCGGCCAAGGCGGCGAGGAGGCGATCCAGCAGGCCATTCGCCTTCAATCCCGGATCGGTGACGACGAAGGGGCGCGTCACGCCCTGAGCCTTCAGCACCTTGGGCAACTGCGTCAGCGCGCCGAAATCGAAGGTGCATTGGGTGAGGTAATTCATCTGGGCCATGGCTCGCTCCCTTGCCGAATTGTCCTATAGCCGAAATGGGGCAGCGCCCGGCAATGGACATTACAGATGCGCTGGGTAGTGTCCGCGCCCATGACTGAAACGGTTCTCGAAATATCCAATCTCGCCGTCACTTTCGACACGCCGGACGGCGATGTGGAAGCGGTCAAGGGCGTTTCGCTGACGATCGGCAAAGGCGAGTGCCTCGGCATCGTGGGGGAGAGCGGCTCCGGCAAGAGCCAGACCTTCCTGGCTGCGTTCGGCCTCTCGAGCGAGAACGCCAAGGTCACAGGATCGGTCAAGTTTCAGGGCCGGGAGGTCTTGGGCATGCCCCGCAAGGAGCTCGATAGCTTCCGCGGCCGGCATGTGGCGTTCGTATTTCAGGATCCGCTTACGGCGCTCACGCCGCACATGACGGTGGCGGCGCAAATGGGCGAGGTGCTGGCTCATCATTTCAACGTGCGCGGGGATGTCGCTCGCGAGCGGGCGATCGAGTGGCTCGAGCGCGTGCGTATTCCGGAGGCTTCGCGGCGGCTGTCGCAATATCCGCATGAGCTCTCCGGGGGGATGCGCCAGCGCGTGATGATCGCGATGGCGATGATGGCCGAACCGGCGCTGCTGGTGGCCGACGAACCGACAACGGCGCTCGACGCGACGGTGCAGGCGCAAGTGCTCGATCTGATCGAAGATCTGCGCCGGGATACGGACGCAGCCGTCGCGCTGATCACGCACGACATGGGCGTGATCGCCCGGATGGCGCAGCGCGTGGCGGTGATGCGGCGCGGCGAGATCGTCGAAACCGGAACCGTTGAGGACATCTATAACAGCCCCAAGGCGGATTATACGCGCATGTTGCTGAGCGCGGTACCGCGCATCGACGGCGCGCGCACCCACCAATTGGCGCCGCCCGATCCCGGCCCGCCGATTCTTCAGGTCGACGATGTGGGCGTGCAGTTTCCCGTGAAAGTGAAAGACGGCAGCCTGTTCGGGAAGACCAAGCAATTGCGCGCCGTCGACGGCGTGAGTTTCGACCTGCGCTCGGGCGAAACGCTGGGGATTGTCGGCGAAAGCGGATGCGGCAAGTCCACGCTGGCGCGCGCCGTCGTGCAGCTGTTGCCGCGCAACGCAGGCAGCGTGACTTTCCTCGGCCGCAATCTGGTGCCGAGCGAGCGTGAGGCCATCCGCAAGGCGCGCCAGGACTTGCAGATCGTGTTCCAGGATCCGCTGGCGAGTCTCGATCCGCGCATGACTCTAGGCGCCTCGATCGCCGAGCCGCTGCTGGCGTTCGAGCCGCTGTTGACGCGCGAGCAGCGCGAAGAGCGGGTGAAAGCGATGATGGCGCAGGTGGGCTTGGATCCCGAGCTGATCAACCGCTATCCGCACGAACTCTCCGGCGGACAGAACCAGCGCGTCGGCGTGGCGCGCGCGATGATCCTGAAGCCAAAACTCGTGGTTTGCGATGAAGCGGTATCCGCGCTCGATGTGTCGATTCAGGCGCAGATCATGCGGCTGCTGATCGATTTACAGCGCGAGTTCAATGTCAGCATGCTGTTGATCAGTCTCGTCCTTGCTGTGGTGCGGGAGATTTCGCACAACGTCCTTGTGCTCTATCTCGGCCGCGCCGTTGAGTATGGTCCCGCGGAGACCATCCTGACCGATCCGCGCCATCCTTACACCAAGGCGCTGCTGGCCGCTTCGCCGACCCCCGATCCTGAGATCGCCCGCAACAAACCGCGCGTGCGGCTCGTCGGCGATCTGCCCAGTCCGCTGGATACGCGCGCCAGTCTGCGCTTCCTCAAGTCGCGTGTCATCGACGATCCTGACGCGGTTCAATACCGGCCGCAATGGATCGAGGTCGCGCCCGGCCATTTCGTCGCCGAGCACGATGCGGTCGAGGCGGTGGCCGCGTAGCCGCGTTAGAAGTTGGACGCTCGTCGTTATCGCAAGACGCTTGCGCACGGAGCCAGGCCGTCGTTAGCGTTGCTGCAGGAGATTGGGGACGATTATGCGCATCTTGTTTTTCGCGACAGCCGCGTTGGCGGCTCTTGCCGTGTGCGCCTCGGCGCAAGAGACAACGCAGCGGGTCGAGCGCGGCGCGCTTCAGCTCGAAAACGTGCCGGAAACGCCGCCGGACGTTTCCGAGCGGCTGCGCCAGTATGTCAACACGCGCAGCGCGGGGTTTGCCGACTGGCTGCCCGGCGGCGGCGCGCTGATTTCGACCCGGTTCGGCGACACCGTGCAGTTGCACCGGGTGGACCAGCCGATGGGCGCGCGCACGCAGCTCACCTTCTTCGAAGAGCGCGTCGTAGGCGGGGCGGCCCGGCCGGAGACGGAGCAGGTGCTGTTCGTGCGCGATGCAGGCGGCGATGAGAACTTCGGCGGCTATCTGCTCGACACGGCGAGCGGACGCGCAACGCAGCTGACCGAACCTGGCACGCGCAACCAGGGCTTCATCTGGCGCGACGACGGCGGACAAGTCGCGTGGTCGTTCGTGCCCAACGCCGATCCGAACTACGACATCTATGTCGCCGATCCAGATTCAGGCGAACGCCGCCTCGTGCACGAGGGCGAGGGCGCGATCGCTCCGCTGGACTATTCGGCGGACGGGGGGCGTATTCTGCTCGGGCGTTATCTTTCGATCGCAGAGAGCCGTCTGTTTGTGCTCGACCTCGCGAGCGGACAAGTAACGCAGCTCACGCCCGAGCTGACTGTCTCTTATGGCGGGGGAGAATTCACCCCGGACGGGCGCGCAATCATCGCGACCTCCGACGAGGGCTCGCAGTTTCGACGGCTTGTGCGCATCGACCTCGCCAGTGGCGCGCGCACTGTGCTGACGCCCGATCTGCAGTGGGACGTGGAGAGTTTCGACCTTTCGCGCGACGGACGCTCGATTGCGTATTCCGTCAACGAAGCGGGGCGCTCGCGGCTGCACTTGATGGATGCGCGCACCGGTCGTGCATTGCCTGCGCCTTCATTGCCGCCGGGCATCGTTGGGGGCGTCACGTTCGACGATGCGGGCCGGCGGATCGGCTTTACGCTGAATAGCGCGACCGCGCCAGGCGATGTGTATTCCTGGGATTTGCGCGCGCGCAGGCTCACGCGCTGGACACAGAGCGAAACCGGCGGCATTCCGGCCTCGACGTTTGTCGATCCCGAACTGATCTCGTGGCGCTCGTTCGATGGACGCGAAATAACGGGCTTCATCTATCGTCCACGCACGCCCGGACCGCATCCTGTCATCGTCAACATTCATGGCGGGCCGGAGAGCCAATATCGGCCGGGCTTTTCATCGACCATCCAATACTGGGTCAACGAGCTCGGCGTGGCGGTTATAGCGCCGAACGTGCGCGGCTCGGCCGGATACGGCAATGACTTCATTGCGCTCGACAATGGCGAACGGCGCGAGGACTCGGTGCGCGACATCGGCGCGCTGCTGGACTGGATCGAGACGCAGGACTCGCTCGATGAGGACCGGGTCATCGTTTATGGCGGCTCGTACGGCGGCTACATGGTGCTGGCCTCGATGACGAATTACAATGACCGTCTCGCCGGCGCGGTCGATATTGTCGGCATCTCGAATTTCGCGTCGTTCCTGGAGAATACATCCGGATATCGCCGCGACCTGCGCCGGGCCGAGTACGGCGACGAGCGCGATCCGGACATGCGCGCCGTGTTCGAGCGCATCTCTCCGCTCAATAACATCAACCGTGTGAACAAGCCGATTTTCGTCATTCACGGCTACAACGATCCGCGCGTGCCGGTGTCGGAAGCCGAGCAGATCTATGCCGCGGTGCGGCGCAATGGCGGCGAGGCTTGGCTGATGATTGCCATGAATGAGGGCCATGGCTTTGCGCGGCGCGAGAACCAGGAGGCCCAGCGCGAGGCGGAAACCCTGTTCTTCAGGCGCGTGCTGGGGTTGGGGCAATAGCGCGCCAGACAGTGCGGAAAGGCGCGCTGCGCACCGCCCAATTGCCTTATTGCCTCAGCAATTCCGTAAGTCGCTCGCGCAGTTTCGGTGTGGCTTCGCCTAAGAGGTCCTTGGGCGTCTCGGCGCGGATGCGCGCGCGCGCCGTTTCGGGCAACAGCGTACGCAAGGCGCCGAGCGCGCGCGGGGGCGCGGCAATGACCAGATGTTCGAATTCGTTGCGCTTGGCTGCTTCTCCGACGCGGTCGGCCAACCGCTTGAGAAAATTGCTTTCCTCCTGTTCGTGCAGGGTTGCGCCGCGATCGATCGCGTGCCGGGCGCTGCCGACGGAGGCGAAGCCGCGCGCCGGGCGATCCTGCGGCTGGTACTTTTCCTCGTCGCTGATCTCCATGTCCCACTCACTGGGCGCGTGCAGCGCTGCGCCGCGCCGCTCCTCGACAAACACCCGCGCGCGCCGGCCATCGGCGAGCAGGAACCAGGCTGGTCCGTTTTCAAGCATGAGGATCTCCGCTTCGCAGGCCAACGCTTGCCGCGAAAACGGCGTTCCGAATTTGCGCAGAATCAAAGGGCCGCGCCCCTTCCGGCGCGCGGCCCTGAGCAACGGAGGGAACAGGAACTAGCGGACCGGCTCCAGATGGTCGTTGGTGACCCAGCCCTGGTTCTGATTCTCGTCTTCGACCGCCCACCAGACGCCGTCGCGCTCGCCCGACGGATAGACTACGGCGCCTGCGGGAAGATTGCGCAGAACGCTGCCGCCGCCGGCGCGGAAGCGCAGCTCCCTGGCTTGCGTCGTACGGTAGTTCTGCTGCGGCGCAGCCGCCGCGGCGTTGGTGTCGAGGACGCCGAGCTGGCCAATGAGCTGTGTGTACGCATCGATGAAGGCGACGGTGACCACGCGGCCGATTTCGGTGTCGGTGTAGCCGCCGAGCCCCGCGCCGCCGCCGCCGAGGAAGCCGACGCCGCCCCAGGTGATGTTGCGATTCTGCGCGTTGCCTTCAGCCGCGAACGACTCTGTCGTGCGCACGTTGGCGAGCGTCAGTGTCGTTTGCGCGGTCTGATTGCGCATGCCGATGCCGCCGATTACGCCGCCGAGACGGCCGCCGACGACGCCGCCGAGAGCGGCGCCGACCCCGCCGCCGCTGGCGTTGTTGTCCTGTGCGATCACGTCAGCGAGCAACACGTAGTCCGCTGCGCGCATCTGGCCGCCGCCGACATTCGAGCCGCGCTGCAAATTGCCTTCGCCGGCAAGCTCGCGCTCGCGCAGCGCCGCATCGAGGCCGCGGCCGCGCTCAACGACGCTGAAGCAGCCTGACTGCTGCACGACGATCCGCAACAGGCCAGCCGGGGGCTGCAGGTTCATACCGCGCCAGCCCTGGTGGGTGTCGCCGTCCTGGATGGAGATCGTCCCCAGGTTGCGGGTGCAGCGCGGCACCTGCGGGGTTTGGCTCGCTGTCGCCCGTGGTTGGGCGGAGGCGACTTCCACGCCCGCGAAGCTCACTGTCGCAGCTGCGGCGACCGCCAACAACGCTTTGAAAGCTGACCGCATTCTCCCCTCCTTTGGCGCAGCGCAACGGCGCCCGCCGACCATCCCTCAGGCGCACCGTGTAGCATGCCGTTACTGGCTGGTCATCAAAGATCGAGCCGGTCAGCCCTTGCGCCGGACCCCCTGGGCGCCGAAGGGGCGGCCGCTGCGGCCGGCCACGAAGTCGGCGACGTACGGTTCGAACGAGGCCGCGCTCACAGCGATGTAGATGAAGGGCCCGCCGGGATTGGAGCGGAAATTGGAATCGACGCCGATCACGTCGAAGCCTTGCCCATTGCGAACCAGGAATGCCGAACCGGAATCGCCTCGCGTAGTGTCGCATTCGTGAGCGAACGTGCCGTCGTTGTGGACCTCGATAATGTGGCAGCCGACATTGGCCGAGAGCGTCTCGCCGGTGTCCCAGGAATAGCCGGCTTGATAAAGCTCTGCCGCGCGCGCGGCAGAGAGACCCTGGCCGATGAGGTTGCGCACGCCCGCGTGCCCGAGGCGTTCGCCGAGCGGCTGGTCGAGCCGCACCAGGGCCCAATCGAGTCCGTCGATTTCGTCGGTGCTGTTGAAGCGCCGATAGTTGAAGCGATCGCTGACCAGATAAGCGGTAGCGCGGGCCTGGCCGCCGCCGGCGGCGGTGAATTGACCGCCCTCGGTCGGACCCGATTCCGAATGCAGGCAGTGCGCCGCCGTGACAATGACGGTCGGCGCAATCAGCGTCGCCGTGCAAGCCTCTCCGGCGGCGTTGACGAAGCGGCCCATATAGCGCCAGGGCGCCTGCTCGGCGTTGACGCGCACGCGGTCGTCGCGGCCGAAATAATGGTCGTTGATCGTCAGCGGCCGCTGACGGCCGAGACAGTCGCTGCGATCCGTGCGCGCCGCGCAAGCGCCGTTGCCGCGGCCGGGTTCTTCGCAGACGCCATTGAACGACGTCGCGCAGGTATCGCTCTGGTTGCGCAGCCAAGCGATGTCGCCGCAATCTGTGCGATCGGTGGCTTGCGTGCAGGCGCCGGTGCCGAAGCGCGGCTCGTCGCACTCGCCGTCGCGGGCCCAACGGCAGGAATCGTCTTCACGACCCTGGCGGATGCGCCGGCAATCGGAATGGTCCGTGCCTTGCGTGCAGGCGCCGGTGCCAATGTCAGGGTCGTCGCACTCGCCGTCATTGGCCCAGCGGCAGGTGTCGTTGCCGGCTGGCGCTGCACCGCCCGGCTTTTGACGGCCGGTCTGCTCGCCGATGGCGGGGACCGTATCGGCGATAAAGGCGGTGCCGCCGACAATGCTGCTTAGCCGCCGATCCAAGGGCGGTCCGCCGTCGCCTACGGCGAAGCTGACCAGAACGGACGCGGCGATCGTGGCTGCCGCTGCGGCGAGACGCATTGCGAATCCTCCCCCTCTGTCAGAACCGTACCCCGGCCGTGGCCGGCGCGGAAGCGCCCTCAGCGACGGCCGTGCCGGCGCCGCTTGATCTGGTCCGGCCCCTCTGAAACAAGCCCGCCATGGCCATCCCGGTCCTTCACATCGGCAACAAGAACTACTCGTCCTGGTCGATGCGCCCATGGTTGGCGCTGAAATGGGGCGGGATTCCGTTCGAGGAGAAGCTCATCGAACTCGGCGGGGAGGGGTACGGGCGCGCAGAGATCAAGGCGTTGCGCGCGGTCTCGCCAAGCGGACGCGTGCCGGTGCTGCATGTGGGCGATGCGGTCATCTACGAAAGCTTGGCGATCTGCGAATGGGCCGCCGAACAGACGCACTCGCTATGGCCGGGCAACGCCATGGCGCGTGCGCAGGCGCGCTCGGCAGCGTGCGAGATGCATGCAGGTTTCGTCGCCTTGCGCACGGCGATGCCGTGCAATGTCCGGCGGCGGCTGGATCGAGAGCCGGAATGGAACAGCGCCACGCGCGCGGACCTTGAGCGTTTATACCAGCTCTGGGGCGGGCTGCGCGCGCGTTATGGCGGCGAGGGCCAGTTCTTGTTCGGACCGCGCACGATCGCCGATGCGATGTTCGCCCCGGTATGCACGCGTTTGCGCACCTATGCCGTAAATGCGCCGCAAGTCGTGCAAGCCTATTGCGCGGCGATCTTCGCCGACGCCGCTTTCCAGGATTGGGAGCGGGCGGCCGAAGCCGAACCCATGAGGATCGAACAAACGGAAGCGTTTTACACATGATGAAACTGATTTTGGCGGCGGCTGCGCTGCTGGCGGCGAGTGCGTGCGGCGGCAGCGGCGGGGTGATGCAGGAGATTGAGAACGCCGAGCGCGAAGAGGCGCAGGCTGCGCAAGTCTCGGCGCAGGACTCGGCGGCGTTTCTGGATCGGGTGCGCGCCCAGCCGGGCGTAGAGGCGCGGCCGTCGGGCCTGTTGCTGGAAGTGCGCAGCCGCGGCGCCGATCAATCCCTGCCGCGTCCGAGCGCCAATGCAACGGTGCTGGTGCACTACGAGGGCAAGCTGGCGAACGGGTCGGTGTTCGATTCTTCGTTCGCCCGCAACGAACCGGTGGATTTCCCGCTGAACGCTGTGGTGAACGGCTTTTCCGAAGCGATCCAGCAGATGCGGCCGGGCGATGAAGTGATCGCCACCTTCCCACATGAACTGGGTTATGGCGTCGAAGGGCGCCCGCCCGTCATTCCGCCGGCTGCGGCGCTGCAATTCCGCATCGTGCTGCTGGCGTTCCAGGAGCCGGGCGGGCAGGTGATCGAAGCCCCGCGGTGAGCGCGTGAGCGAAATCGCGTTCACACGCGACATCCTCGCGCGGCTGATCGCGTTCGACACAACGTCGCGTAATTCCAATCTTGCGCTTATCGCATGGGTGGAGGCGTTTCTTGCCGAGCGCGGCATTGCTTCGCATCGCGTGGCCAATGCGGATGGGTCGAAAGCCAATCTCTATGCGCCGATCGGGCCGGAGGTCGAAGGCGGCGTTATCTTGTCCGGACATACCGATGTCGTGCCGGTGGACGGTCAGCCCTGGTCCGGCGATCCGTGGACGTTGACCGAGCGCGACGGCAAACTCTACGGACGCGGCGTTGCGGACATGAAAAGCTTTCTCGCGCTGGCGCTGGCGCATGTGGAAGCGGCGCGCGACGCGGCGTTGCAGCGGCCGCTGATCCTCGCCTTCTCGTACGATGAGGAGATCGGCTGTCTCGGCGCGCCGTCTTTGATCCAGGAGATAGGGCGCGTCTGTCCGCGGCCGGCGGCGGCTATCGTCGGCGAGCCGACGAGCATGAAGGTCGTCTCCGCGCACAAAGGCATTCGCTCGTTTTTCGTCGAAGTGACGGGGCGGGAAGCGCATTCCAGCCTGCCGGATCAAGGCGTGTCAGCTGTGATGGAGGCGCTGAAGCTGATGGGGCTGGTGGCGGACATGGGGCGCGCGGCGCGCGCCGCCGCACGCGATGCCCACTTTGCTCCACCCGGGCCAAGCATGACGATCGGCATGGTGGAAGGCGGAACGGCCGCGAACATTCTGGCGCGGCGCTGTGCGTTTGTCTGGGATCTGCGCAGCCCAAGCCTGGAGGAGGCGGATGCGATCGAGGCGCGTTTCCGCGCGGCCGCCGAGGTGTTGGATAGCGAGATCAAACTGCGCGCGCCCGAGGGCGGCGTGCGCGTGACGCGGCGCTCGAACACGGTTGGCCTCGCCATCGAGCGCGACAGCGCCGCCGAACAGCTGGCGCGCGCGCTGACTGGCGACAACGAAACGCGCGCCGTCGCCTACGCCGCTGAGGCTGGGTTGTTTCAACAGGCAGGAATCCCGGCGGTGCTGTGCGGGCCGGGCTCGATCGAACAAGCACATCAGCCGGACGAGTGGATCGCGATCACTCAGCTCGAAGAGGGCGCGGCGTTCATGCGCCGGCTGATCGTCCGCTTGTGCTCTAAGTGAGCGCCCCAAGGGCCGCGGCTCTTGCGCTGTCTGTCGCATAGGCGACGAAGTCCTGGATCCGGAAACCGCCGGCGCGGTCGCCGTAGCGCAGCGGCGCGCCGCCGAGACGCATGACGTCGCCCCCGGCGGCGCGCAGGATGGCGTGGCCCGCGGCGGCGTCCCATTCGTTGACTTCGCCGAAGCGGGGATAGATGTCTGCGGCGCCTTCGGCGAGGCGGCAGAACTTCACCGACGAGCTGGCGTGCGCGACCACGCCGCCCAGCGCGGCGATGAAAGTCTGCGTGCGCTCGTTGCGGCCGGAATAGTCGGAAGCGACGATGCGCCAGCGCGGCGGCGGCGCCAGCGGCGGGGCGATGTCTTCGAGCGGGGTCATCGGCCGGGCGCTGTGCGGCTCGCACATGGCCTTGACGGCGCGGCCCGGTTCGCCGGCGTAGAGCTCGCCGGTGGCGGGGGCATAGACGACGCCGAGCGTGGGGACGGCGTTTTCGATGAGAGCGATGTTGACGGTGAATTCGTCGCCGCCCTTGGCGAAACCGCGCGTGCCGTCGAGCGGATCGACGCAGAAGAAGGTATCGCCGCATTCGGGGATGCGTCCTTCGGCGACGGCTTCTTCGCCGATCATGGGAATGTCCGGCGCAAGCTGTTGAAGGCCGTTCTCGATCACCATTTCCGCGCGCCGGTCGGCGAGGGTGACGGGCGAGCCGTCGAGCTTGGTCCGTATGTCAAAGCCGGCCGCGCGCACGGCCATGATTTCGCGCCCGGCGGCGAGTGCGAGTGAGATGAAGGAGTCGAGGGCAGGGCGCATTATGCCCTCCTCTCGATGGGGAGGGCAGCGCGCAAAGCGCGCGGGAGGGGTGGAGGCGCGGCAGTGAAGGACTGCCCCCAGAGGCGAGTAATTTCCGTTTGCTCGATCGCCCCCTCGGTCAGCGCTGCGCGCTGACAGCTCCCCCGTCGAGGGGGAGCGAGGGTGTTGGCGTTTGTCGACGCAGCGTTCATGGCGCGCATAAACGATGCGGGCGCGTTTCAGTCCAGCGTTTCGGGCGTGTTGGCGTGCAGTTCGCCCAGCCATGCGGCTGCGGACGCATCGCTGGGCGCGCGCCAGTCGCCGCGCGGGGAGAGCGCTCCGCCAGATACGAGCTTGGGGCCATTGGGCATGGCCGAGCGCTTGTACTGGTTGGCGAAGAAGCGCGTGAGGAAGACTTCGAGCCAGTGCCGCAGCGTCGCGTAATCGTATTTGTCGCGCCAGGCGTGCCAGGAGAGGAACAGCACTTTGCTCGGCTTGAGGCCGTAGCGGGTGAGATAATAAAGATTGAAATCCTGCAATTCGTACGGGCCGATGGCCGCTTCGGTGCTTTGCCGGGTTTCGCCGGGGATGAGTTCGGGGCTGATCTCGCCGGCGGCGATGTCGAGCAGAGTCTTCGAGGCGTGCTCGTCGAAAATGTTCTCTCGCGCGACCCAGCGGATGAGGTGCTGGATCAGCGTCTTCGGCGCGCCGGCGTTGACGTTGTAGTGGCTCATGTGATCGCCGACGCCGTAGGTCTGCCAGCCGAGCGCGGATTCTGACAGATCGCCGGTGCCGAGGACGAAGCCGCCTTCGGTATTGGCGAGGCGGAACAGGTAATCGGTCCTGAGGCCCGCTTGCACGTTTTCGTAGGCGATGTCGTAGACGGGCTCGCCGCGCGAGGCGGGGTGATTGAGATCCTTCAGCATCTGCTGCGCGAGCGGTTCGATGGAAACCTCGCGCGCGTCGATGCCGAGCGCCTGCATCAGCGCGTGCGCGTTGGATTTGGTGTCGTCGCCCGTGGCGAAGCCGGGCATGGTGACGCCGATGATGCTCTTGCGCGGAAGGCCGAGCAGGTCGAAGGCGCGTGCGGCGACGATGAGCGCGTGCGTAGAATCCAGACCGCCCGAGACGCCGATGACGACGCGCCTGCTCGAGGTCGTCTCGAGGCGCTTGGCGAGGCCGGCGACTTGGATATTGTAGGCCTCGTAGCAATCGCGATCGCAGCGTTCGGGATCGTCGGGGACAAATGGAAGTCGATCGACCTTGCGCTTGAGCGGCAGTTGGCCCGCCGGGGGGGCGTGCTCGAAGCACACACGCGACCAATGCGATAACTCCTCGCACAGATGTGCGGCGGCGTCGCGGAAGGTCCCGTTGCGCAGACGCTCTTGCGCAATGCGCGCGACGTCGATGTCGGCCACGACCAGCTTCGGCTCGCGCGCAAAGCGTTCGCCTTCGGCGATCTTCTCGCCCATCTCGTAAGCCACGATCTGACCGTCCCAGGCGAGGTCGGTGGTGCTCTCGCCGTGGCCGCTGGCGGCGAACACATAGGCGGCAATGGCGCGACGCGATTGTGAATCGCAGAGGACTTTGCGGTCCTCTGCTTTGCCAACGGTGACGTTGGAGGCGGAAAGATTGAGCAGGATGTTGGCGCCGGCGAGCGCGCCTTTGGTGGACGGCGGGGAGGGCGCCCAAAAGTCCTCGCAAATTTCGATGTGAAAGCAGAAGTCGGGATTGCCTGCGGCAAAGAACGTGGTCGTCGCGCCGAAGTGGACGGCGTCTCCGCACAGGCGGGCGACGTGCGCCTGCGTGTCAGGCGCCGCGCCGAAATGACGTTTTTCGTAATACTCGCGGTAGTTCGGCAGATACGTCTTCGGCGCGACGCCGAGGATCTCGCCGCGGTGGATAACGACCGCGCAGTTATAGAGCGCGCCACGCACGCGGATCGGCGCGCCGACGATGAGGATGGGATTCAGTTTGGCGCTCTCGGCCTTGAGCCGTGCAAGCGCCGCTTCGACTGCATCGAGCAACGCGTCCTGTAGCAGCAAGTCATCGATGGCATAGCCGCTGAGAGAGAGTTCTGGCGTCAGCAAGATCGCTGCCTGTTGCGCCTCCGCGTCGCGCCAGAATTGAAGAATGGCGTCGGCGTTCTTGTCAGGCTCGGCCAATGCGACGGTCGGCGCGCAGGCGGCGACGCGGACAAACCCGTGTGCGTAGATATTGTTGAACCCGTCGACTCCCGACTTGGGGGGCGCTTCCGCGGCCATATCGCCCAGCTCAAGCGCAGAGATGTCGACCGAAAGCGCGTGCGCGATTTTCCGTGCGTCGGCCCGGCTCGGCTCGGTCCGATCCTGTTCCCAACTCGAGATGGTGTTTTGCTTTACGCCGATGGCTTCGGCCAGCCACGTCTGCGATCGGCGGGCTTTGATTCTGCAGTACCGGATGCGCGCGCCAATGCTCATGCAGCAAGCGTTAGCACATTTTGTGCTATCGTGCCTATAAAATTATGCTCAGCGTGACCATAAGAGGTCAGGGGGAGTCCGGCCGGTCGATTTCGATGCGGTCGTCATAGCCCTTGCGGGCGGAGTGGAAGACGAGGGCCATTAACCCGCCGCCCACGGCAAGTGACAGCAACGTGCCCAAGGTGAGCGCCACCCAGCCGTGGACGCTCATCGCCGAGGCGTCCCAGTCGGTCAGGACGCCGAACATCACGACCGCCAGCAAGCCGCCCAAACTGATCGTGAGCAGGAAAACTTTCATCCCGTCGATCTGGGTGCGCTGGCCGGCCGCGGCCAGTGCGGTGTTCGGTCTCGGCCCGGTGTCAAGCTCAGGTCAGGGACAAAAACTGGGCATAGCGACCGGTTCGGCCGCAGTGCGCTGGCGCCACTGGCCAGTCTCGTCGCGATAGCGCTCGCCAACGCCAATGCGCGTCTCGAACACCTGGCAGGCGACGGCTGCGGCCATCTCGTTGACCGAGACGCTCCGCTCAGCGGCGCGCCGAGTGTAAAGCGCGCGGCGCTGAATATTGATCTGATCGACGCGACCGCGCAGATCGGCCGAAACCTGGGCGCCCGGCACAAAACCGAGATAACCGTCGGCCTGTTCGCCGATTTGCCCATTTGCGATGGCTTGGGCGATCTCCGGATTGTTCTGCGCCTGGGCTGGGGCGGCCAGCAACAGCGCGCCCGCAATCGCCGCTGCGGCAAACGGAATGAGGCGTGTCATCGCCGTGGACCTCCGACCAGATCGGCATTGCTTTCCCGGAGTTCTTCGGCGTCGCGTTCACCACGAACGCTGACTTCCTGGCGGATCTTGACGTTGAGATTCCTCTCCCTGG
>CAZHWA010000002.1:0-21234 GCA_964536175.1 uncultured Terricaulis sp.
TATCCCGGCAAGCAGAAGCTGATTCTCTCCGGATTCCACGAAGCCGCCCTGATGAGCCAGGCCGCATTCAAAATCTGCCGCCCCGGTGAGCGCCTCGTTTTCCTCTACACAACGAGCTCGACGGACTTGCAAAAGAAGCTCGGCGTCGCCTGATAGCAGGCATGTTCCACGCTTCCGTCATCGACGCCATCGGCGACACGCCGCTGATCAGGCTCCGGCGCGCCAGCGAAGAAACCGGCTGCACCATCCTGGGCAAAGCCGAGTTCCTCAATCCAGCCCAAAGCGTCAAAGACCGCGCCGCGCTTGCCATCGTCAAGGACGCCGAAGCCAGGGGCGAGCTTCGCAAAGGCGGCGTCATCGTCGAAGGCACGGCGGGCAACACTGGCATTGGCTTGGCGCTCGTGGGCGCCGCGCGCGGCTATCGTGTCATCGTCGTCATGCCGAAGACGCAGAGCCAGGAGAAAAAGGACGCCGTCATTTCCTTCGGCGCCGAACTCGTCGAAGTCGATCCCGCGCCAGCCGCGTCCGACAATCACTACACCAAAATCTCCCGCCGCCTCGCCGAAGAGAAAGCGCGCAGCGAAGCGAACGGCGCGATCTGGGCCAACCAGTTCGACAACGTCGCCAACCGCCAAGGCCATCTCGACACCACCGGCCCCGAAATCTGGCGCGATACGCAAGGCAAAGTTGACGGCTTCATCTGCGCAGTAGGCTCCGGCGGCACGCTTGGCGGCGTCTCCATGGCGCTCAAAGCCAAGAACAAGGACGTCGTCATCGGCATAGCGGACCCGGGCGGGGCGGCGCTCTACAATTGGTACAAGCACGGCGAACTCAAAGCCGAAGGCGCCTCGATCACCGAAGGCATCGGCCAAGGCCGCGTTACCGCCAATCTCGAAGGCGTCATCGTCGACGAGGCATTTCGCATCGAGGACAAGGAGTGGCTGCCCGTTCTCTACAATCTGGTCCAGGAAGAGGGACTTTGCGTCGGCGGCTCCTCCGCGCTCAATGTGCTCGGCGCGATGCAGCTGGCGAAGAAGCTCGGGCCTGGCAAGACCATCGTCACCATCCTGGCCGATTACGGCAACCGGTACGCCTCCAAGCTGTTCAACCCGGACTTTCTGCGCTCAAAGGAATTGCCCACGCCGCCTTGGCTGGCCTAGCGCTCGCCAGCGGCGCGCAATTTGATGCGGCGCCCTCGCCTTTACGGTAAACCGGCGACACGTGCGCGGAGGCGTTCGGCCCACCGCGCATGCGGAGGGTGGACACATGCCGATGCAAGAGGCGACGGTCTTCAAATTGAACGCCGCGTTCGGTCCGGCGCAGATCGATACCACCGCGGCGAAGTCTGCGGATTTCGCGCCCGGCGAGGATTTGAGCGCAAGCTTTGTCTTCCGTCCGCGCAGCGCAGAACACGAGGGTCTGACCGCTTATCTCCAAGTCATGCCGCCGGCGGTGAAGGAGGTGATGCGCGCAACCATCTATCACGCGCTGACGGCGAGTCCGGCGACGCCCATCCTCTTCATCTGGAGGCCCGCCTATTATTTCAGCGTCTCGGCCGCGCAATTGCCGGCAACTGACGAGCGCGACGGCGCCATCATGCTGTCGCTTGAAGGACCATTCCCGAATGACGCCAACAGCCCGGCGCAACACTATCCGGCGTCATTGCGGGCAGGCGGCTCGCGCAAGCGGTCGAGGAGCGGCGCCCCTAAGCCCGCCAAGCGCAGCCCTTCCAGTAAATCGAAAAAGTCCTCCTGACGCGCATACGGCATCATACGCCGCACCGACTGCGACGCGCGTTGCTGGATTTCCGGTGAGAAGACGCGCGCCGCTTCCTCCAGGTGGCCGAGCCGTGCGAGCGCGGCGGCTTGGATCCCGGCGGCGCGAAGGTCATCGTGGCGGACTGCGGTGTCGGCCTGCCGCGCTGCTTCCTCGTAATTGCCGGCGTGATAATGCGCGAGCGCGAGCAACGTATAGAAGCCGCCGATCTGAGGGTCGTAGGGATTGTGCCGCAAGCCGCGCTCGATAGGTGCGATCGCTTCGGCGGCGCGTCCGCCATACACCAAGGTTTGTCCGAGCCGCGACTGGCCGAGCGCGCAATTGGGATTGAGCGACACGGTGATCTCGGCCTCTTTCTGCGCCTCGTCGTGACGTCCAAGCAGGAGGAGCGCCCCGGCGAGCGCAAGATGCGCCCAGGAATCGCGAGGATCGAGCGCCACGGCCGTCCGCGCGGCGGCAAGAGAATCGGCGATATCGCGGTCGGCATCCTCCGACCAGCCGTACGCCACCTTGCCGTAGTGAATGCGGGCAAGGCCTGTATAGGCGAGCGAAAACCCCGGATCGCGGCGCACGGCCTCCTCGAACAGTTCTTGCGCCTCAGCGCAGCCTTCTTTGGAGACCTGATTGAGATGCCACATGCCGCGCTGGAAGCAATCGAAGGCGCTTAGGTCGTGGATGTTGCGCCGCGAGGCGCGCGCGCTTTCGCTTTCAAGCATGGCAGGTTCGATCGCCTTGACCACGTGTTCGGTGACCTCGTCCTGCAGGGCAAACAGATCGGACAGGTCCCGATCGAAGGTGTCGGACCAGACATGCGTGGCGTCGGTCGCGTCTATGAGCTGCGCCACGACACGAACGCGTCGCTTCGACTTGCGGACGCTTCCCTCCAGCACGTAGCGCACGCCAAGCTCACGCGCCACGCGCGCGACATCCACCGGCTTACCTTTGTAAACGAAGCTCGAATTGCGCGCGATGACGAAGAACCAGCGCCACCGCGAGAGGGCGCTGATGATGTCCTCGGTGATCGCGTCGGCGAAATAGTCCTCGGTCTCCTTGCCGCTCATGTTCTCGAACGGCAGCACCGCAATCGACGGCTTTTCCGGCAGCGCCATGACCGGCCGCTCCGTCCCCGCGCCATCCAGCTGCACAGCATAGAGACGCACTGGATCGTCTATATTTTTGAGTCGCCGCTCGCCGAGATCTTCGAAGATAAGATTGGTGCGCCCGCGCGCGTCCTCGCGCACGCGAGCCGAAACGCAGATACTGCCCGGCGTGGCCGACGATTCCAGCCGGGCGGCCAGCGTCACCACGTCGCCGAACACGTCGCCATCTTCCAGGATCACGTCCCCTGCGTTAATGCCGACGCGGAACAGCACCTGCCGCTCCGCCGGCTGCGCGCTGTTGTTCGCGGCCATCTCGCGCTGGAACTCAACGGCGCAGTTCAGCGCGTCCAGCGTGCTTGGGAACGAGGCCAGCACGCCGTCGCCGAGCGTCTTGACGATGCGGCCTCCCGCCGCCGCAACTTTTGGCGCGAGCACTCCGCCGACGGCCTGTCGTACGGCGCTGAGGGTTGCGGCTTCGTCGGCGCGAAGCATGCGGGCGTATCCGGCGACGTCGGCGGCGAGAATGGCGGTGAGGCGGCGCTCTGCCTGACGGTTCGCCAAGACACGCTCCAGCAGTCCAAGACGACGCCCGGGGGGCGGTTCGTCACCGACCATCTATAACAAAGTCCGCGACGCCTGTCGCTGGTGTCGGGCACGATTGAGCCGGACGCGAGTCTGGGTTAGGGGTCGCGTATCAAAGTATTGGGGGGATCCGGATGAGTTTGCGCCAAGTGTTATTCGCGGCTGTCCTCGGCCTGGCTGCTTGCGCCACATCTAGCCAAGGCGGCGCTGGCACGGCGCAGGCGCAGCGTGTCTTCGCTGGCCCGCCTTTGTCCGAAGCGGCGCTGATGGAGCACATCACCATCCTTTCCTCCGATGAGTTCGAGGGGCGGGCGCCGGGCACGAACGGCGAAGAGCTGACAGTGCAATATCTCGAGCGCGCCTTTGCAGCCGCGGGGCTGCAGCCGGGCGTAAGGTTGGCGGACGGTTCGCGCTCCTGGCGCCAGGAGGCGGTGCTGAGTGCGGCCACTCTTATGAATGAGCCGACGCTGACGATCGCCGGCAGCGACGGTGCGCGCCCGTACGTCTATGGCGAGGACTTCACCGCCTGGACGCGGCGCCTTGAAGAGAACATTGCGCTGGAGAACGCCGAACTCGTCTTCGTCGGCTACGGCATCGTCGCGCCGGAGCTCAACTGGAACGACTACGAAGGCGTCGATATGGCCGGCAAGATCGCCGTCATTCTCGTCAACGATCCGGATTTCGATACCGGCGACGATCGCGGCTTCGGCGGTCGCGCCATGACGTATTACGGGCGTTGGACCTACAAGTTCGAAGAAGCCGGCCGGCAAGGCGCGGCCGGTGCGCTCATCGTCCACCAGACGGCGCCCGCCGCCTATCCGTGGCCTGTGATCGGCAGCCGCGTCTCAGGCCCGCGCTTCGACATCGTTCGCGCCGACGGCGGCGCAAGCCGCGCTGGCTTTGAAGGTTGGATTCAAGAGCATTTGGCGCGCGAAACCTTCCAGCGCGCCGGACTTGATTTCGACCGGATGCGGAGCCAGGCGCAAACGCGCGGCTTCCGCCCGGTGCGTTTGGGCGCGTTGACCGGATCGATCGCGCTTCAGACCAGCTTCGCGCAGACCCGCACCTCCAACGTTATCGGGGTCCTACCGGGCAGCGCCCGGCCCGACGAAACCGTCATTTACTCGGCGCACTGGGATCACCTCGGGCGCTGTGCGGCGGTGGATGGCGATGACATCTGCAACGGCGCCCTCGACAACGCGACCGGGACGGCCGCTCTTATAGAAATCGCGCGCCGGTTCGCTGCGGATGGGCGCCCCGAGCGCTCGGTCGCCTTCATCGGCCTGACTGCGGAGGAGCAGGGGCTGCTCGGCGCGCTCTATTACATGCAACATCCCGTGTTCGAGCCACGCAACACCGTCGCCGCCATCAACATGGACGGCATCAACAATATCGGGCGCACGCACGACATCGAAGTCGTCGGCTTCGGCAAGAGCGACATGGACGATCTGATTGTGGCCGCGGCGCAAGCACAGGGCAGGCGGGTGGAGCCGGATTCGGCGCCTGAGGCCGGCTACTTCTATCGCTCCGACCACCTGCACTTCGCTCAGCTGGGCATTCCCGTGCTCTATACATCGAACGGCATCGATATGGTCGAAGGCGGCGTCGAGCGCGGCCGGGCCCTGAACGAGGCGTACGTCGCCAACAATTATCATAAGCCCTCCGACGAGGTGACGGCGGAATGGGATATGTCCGGCGGCGTGGAAGATCTGCAACTGCTCTACGCGGTCGGCCGCCAGCTGGCCGACAGCAACGACTGGCCGCAATGGCGCGAGAACGCGGAGTTTCGCGCCGCCCGCGCAGCATCCGGCCGATAGCGCCAGGCGAAACGCGTTCACCGCAGTTGTGAGCGCGTTTTGCTTGCACGCCTCCGCAGCCTCCGCCACAGCAGGCGCGGGAGGCGGCCATGGAAAACGCGATCGTCATCTACGGCAGCTCCGATAGCGGCAACTGCCTCAAAGTACGCTGGGTCGCCGAACGACTCGCGATTCCGTTCGAGTGGATCGAGACCAACACGTTCAATGGCGAAACCCGCACGCCGGAGTTCCTGAAGCTCAATCCCGCAGGTCAGGCGCCCGTCGTAGTGTTGAGCGACGGGCGTGCGCTTGCGCAATCGAACGCCATCATGCTTCATCTCGCCGAAGGCCGCGCGTTGATCCCGCGCGACGCATATGCGCGCGCGAAGATGTTGGAGTGGCTGTTCTGGGAGCAATACAGCCACGAACCGTACATCGCCGTGCGCATCGCGCGCTTGCACTACCTGAAGCAGCGCGAAGAAGACCTCGATCCGCTGCTGCTCACGCGCGGCAATGCGGCGCTCGCGCGCATGGAGCAGCAGTTGCGCGAAACGCCTTATCTCGTGGGTGAAATGTTGACCCTCGCCGACATCGCGCTCGTTGCCTACACGCGCAAAGCTCATCTCGGCGGCTTCGATGTGGCAAGTTATTCGTCCGTCCAGTCATGGATCGCAACGATGGAAGGGGAGTTAGCGCTTGGGAGCTGATCGCCCGGCGCACGGTCATCTGCTCGAAGCGGATCGCAGCTCGGCGCCGATCACGGCGGCGACGCCGGCGGGGGCAGTCGAGCGGCGCCGGCTCGATTTGTCCGTGCAACAGTCTCCGCGCAGGTCGTTGGGCTTTCGGTCTGGCAGGGGACCCAGCTTTGGCCGCGGCGGTCCTGTCCTCCGTCAAGCCGCAGAACGAGCCCTGACGCGCTGGCGAACGCCTTGAAACTGCAAGGGGAACCGCCCCGGTCTGGCCGCATTGCCCCGCAGCGGGCTAAGCTTGAGCCGGGCGGCAGTTCGAGGGCGCATGGAAGTGACGACCGACATCTGGGTCGCCATCGCGGCCACGTTCGGCCTTTTCTTCGTGGTCGGCTTCTTCGCGCAACTGGTCGATGGCGCGGTTGGCATGGCCTATGGGGTGGTGTCCTCAGCCGTGTTATTGGCTTTCGGCGTCCCGCCTGCGCACGTCTCGGCTACTGTGCACGGCGCCAAGTGTTTCACCAATGGCGCTTCCGGTATTTCTCACCTCATCTATCGCAACGTCGATTGGCGCCTGCTCGGCCGTTTGGTGCCAGCAGGCGTCATCGGCGGATTTCTCGGCGCATACCTGCTGACCGGGTTCGATCCCACGTTCATCAAGGCGCTGATCGTCGCCTACTTAGCCTTTATAGGAATCGTCATGTTGATCCGGGCGCTGCGCACGCTGCCGGACCGCGAGCCGCACCTGAAGCATGTGATCCCGATTGGACTGGTCGGCGGTTATCTGGATGCGAGCGTGGGCGGCGGCTGGGGCCCCGTGGTCACATCCACCTTGCTCGGACGCGGGCACACGCCGCGCTACGTCATCGGCAGCGTGAACACCGCCGAGTTCTTCGTGACCGTGGCGATCACGGCGACGTTCATCTGGACGTTCTTTACCGGCCGACTGGTGGTGGACGGCGGCTGGGCGCTTGGCGCGGCGGCGTTTTCCGGCCTGGTCATCGGCGGTCTCATCGCCGCGCCCCTGGCGGGCTATGTGACGAAAGTGGCGCCAGCGCGCCTGCTGCTCGCCGCCGCCTCCCTGCTGGTGATTGCGCTTTCCGTCTGGCAGGGGGTGCAGCTATGGCCGCACCTGCTCGAATACCCGGTATTCCGGGAAATGGCGCAGCAAGCCATGCTGCGTTAACGGTCGAGTACCAACGAGACGTTTACGACCGCTCTGCGACTCTCTGCGTTCGCGGGAGCATCAGGTGGTCAGTCCGCTCAATTTCGGTGTGGCGCAGGCCTTGTTCGGCCAACGCTTTGTCGCCGATTCGCCGGGCGTCAGCGCCGACATGCTCGTAGCCTGGGCCAAGGCGCGCGCCGGCGTCGGCGTCGACATCAGCGCCGCAGCGCAAGATCCCAACGCGCCCATCGCGCCGGTCTGGACCCCGGGGGTCTCGCCCAGCGCCGAGGCGCTCATCCAGCGTGCGCTGGCGGACAAGCCGTTTTTCGATCTTGGCGCCAAGCTTTACTCCGATCTGGGCGCCTCGGGCGATTATCGCCGCCTGTTTGCGCTCTACTCGGGTCTGACGACATTGCAGGCGCTGGCGGGTCTTGCCGAGGACAAGCAACTCACCCAGTCGCAGAAAGCCCAGACGCACGCGCAGTTTGCCCGTGGGCTTACCGAGTTGGAGGCGTTTTTCGCAAATCAGCACTTCGAGGACCTGCGCCTGGTCCAAGGCGATCGCGTCGATGCGGCGCAAACCACGATCGCGCTGCCGAGCCGGTCGGAGGATTACCAGACCGGAATCGTTCACAGGGGCGGCCTCTACGACAAGGTTGCCGGCCTCGCAGCGGACGCCAAATTCACGATCGTCGCGACGTCCGCCGGAGGGACCGTTCGCAACGTCTCGATCGACCTGGCCGAAATGGGTTCGATCCCGCGTACGCTTGGAAACCTGATCGGCTTTATCAACCACAGACTCTCCGCAGCAGGCGCGGCCTCACGCCTGGAGGCCGTCGACCTGACGCCGAAAACGAGCACAATCGTGATCGGCTCGCGCACCGTCGAAACGCGCTATGCCGGACCCCGCCAGTATGCGCTCAAAGTCGACGTCCGCGCGTCCGAGCGCATCGCATTTGAGCCGGACAACGCCTCGCCGGCCTTCTATGTCGTCGGCGCTGGAGCGAGCGGGGCAAGGCTCATCAAGCTTGAAGATGTTGGCGACGAGCCCGGCCAGCCCGCTTGGCTCTCTCGGCCCGGCGCCACGGCAGAGCCCATCGGGCCGCAGGTCGCCACCGGCTGGTATGGGCCCGGCGCGCCGTACGCGGCATCGCCAGCCAGCATGCGCGAACAGCGCAGCTTGGCGCTGATGTCGGCGGGTCCCAACAATTTTGAAGACAGATTGCGCGACGCTGGCGAAGCCGTCCTGAAGTTGGAGTTCGGCGATGGCCGCATCCTCTCCGTGACAACGGCTTGGCGCAGCGACGATCTCGAACCCTGGCGGATCCGCGATGGCGAAAGCGAAGACCGCGCCATTCTCGACGACCTTGCCGAACGCTTGACGCAGCTGCTGCATGAGCAGGGCGTCGCGGCCGGCGTCGATGTCTGGGAAGATGGCGACAATTTCGGCTTGCGCATCCTGAGCGGCGATCTGGCGCGAGCTTCGAGCCTTGTTATCGGCGGCAAGACCGTCGTGCTGGAAACCGTCGCGCCTCCCGAGCAAATTGGCGGCCTCCGCGACGGTGTTTTTGCGCGCCGTTTCGAAGCGGGCGGCGTCGGCAGCGCCAGCGATGTTTTTGTCGGCGAGCAGACCTTCGTCATAACCGGCACGAACGAAGCGCACGTCATCACCGTCGATGGTGGCGAAGATGGCGTCGACGCTGCAAGCCTTGCCGGTCAACTGAACGACGAGCTTCGCCGGAAGGGTGTCAATGCGGCGGCTTACCTGATCGAGGAGGGCGGCGCGCTCACCCTGCGCATCGATGGCTTGCACGATGTCCTGGCCGTTAGCGCGACCTTGAACGATGCCGTGCACGAGGCGCTCCTGCAGGCGCCCGGCGCCTGGGCCAGCGGCGGCTTGCCCATCGCCGCTGCTGGCGCCGTCTTCGGCGATGCAGTGCGTACTTATGCGGCGCCCGCTTCGCCGCTGCTCACGCACACCGGAGCGCTTGAGCTTGTCGTCACGGTGGGAACGCCGGCCGGGGACAAGACCGTCACCGTCTCCGTCAGCGCCGTTGAGCGGGCTGACGATCCTGATCCGGCGCCGGGCGAATGGAGTGCGGCGTTTCAGGCGCGTCTTGCGGGCGCGCTCAACGCCGCTGGCGTGTACGTCGGCGCCACTGGCGCCGACCTCACGCAGTGGTCGGTGGCGGAGAACGCGGGCCAACGTCTGGTCTCTGTGCGTGTCAACGGTAACGAGCTTGCGCTGACCGGCGGCCAGCCGAACTTCGGTGTCGGCGGCGCCTTCTCGGCCCAGCGCAGTTTCACCAGCGTTTTCGCGGCGAGCGGCGTCAGCGACGACGTCGCCGCGCTGATGACCGATCAAAATCTGTCGATCGCGTTCTCTACCGCCTGGGGCGAACGGACGATCAACGCCGTGCTCGAATCCGGCGATCCGCGCACGCTCGAGAGCGTTGCGTGGCGGCTCAACGAAGCGTTGTCCGCCGCCGGATACGATCTCGGCGCAGTAGCCGTGCCGCTAGCGGGTGGCGGCGCGGGCTTGCGCATCGTGACCGGCGCCTCGCACACAATCCGTAGCGTCTCTCACATCTCCCTTGGCGGGCAGAGCATCGTCGCAACGCTTGATCCGATCGATTCGATCAGCCGGGCGGATGATCCCGTTGGCGCAGCCCGGCTTGCCGAACGCGCGGCCCGCGGCGCCGCGGCGACCCAAACCATCCCCAGCGCTTCGACATTGCAGGCGCCGGCGAATGCGTCGGGTTGGTTTCCGGGCCGCGCCTTCGACCTCGCGGTGGGCGACGGCGCGAAAGTGGCGACGGCCTCCGCGGTTGCGGCAGCACCCGACGGTTCGGTCTATGTGCTCGCCGGCCTTTCTGGCGATGCTGCGCGTAGCGCGATCAGGGGCGAGCGCGACGTTGCGTTGTTGAAATACGATTCGGCCGGCAAGCTCCTCTTCATGCAACAACTGGGCGCGGCCGATGCGGCGCAGGGCTTTGCGCTCGCGGTCTCGGCCGACGGTAAGGTGGCTGTCGCCGGTTCGATAGAAGGCGGCCTCACCGGCACGCGCGAGCAGGGCGGCGCGGACTCGATCGTCAGTCTGTTCGACGCCGACGGCGCCGAGCTTTGGACGGTGCGCCGCGGCGCAAGCGGCAATGACAAGGTGAGTGCGGTCGCCTTTGTCTCTGACGGCAGTGTAATCGTCGCCGGCCAAACCCAATCGGCGCTCGCTGCACAGGTCTCGTCTGGCGCGGCGGACGCCTATGTGCGCGGCTTCTCGGCGACAGGCGCGGAGCTGTTCACGCGTCAGTACGGAACAGGGGGAGAAGACGCCGCCACCGCCTTAATGGTGCGCGACGACGGATCGGGCGGCATTGAAATCGTCGCTGGCGGCGTTGAGAACAATCGCGGCGTGTTGCGCCGCTTTACCTACTCTGCCGCGACTGGCTTCACGGCCGGCGCTGTGCGCGATATCGGCGATTTTCACGGCGGGGCTATCCACGCGCTCGCGGCCGAGGGCGGCTCGCTTTACGTCGGCGGCGAGATTGCCGCCGAGCGATTGACACTGGGCGATATTGCCCGCGGTCATGTCGCTGGCGGCGAAGGCTTCGTTGCGCGCCTCGACGCCGATCTTGAAGCGACCGCGCTCGATCGCGCCACTTATGTCGGCTCGGCGCGGGAGGACGCCGTGCGGGCGATCGTCGTCGTCAATGGGCAAGTGTATGCCGCGGGCGCAACCGGCGGCGTGCTCGCCGGTTCTGGCGGCTCGACGCTCAAAAGCGGATTTCTTTCCCGTCTCAACGCGGACGGTGACCTGGCTTGGACGCGCACCTTCGCCTCGAGCGCCGGGTACGTCGATGTCACGGGCTTGGCCGTCGACATCGAAGGCGCTTCCCCGCTGGACGTCCTGGGACTGCCGCGCGGGCCGGTCGCCGCCGCCGATTCTGCACCGCTGGCCGACCGCAGCGCCTTGCGTGTCGGCGATGAGTTGCGCGTCGGCGCTGACGGCGCCCGCCTCACCACGATCCGTATCGGCGCCGGCGATACGATCGCCAGTCTTGTGACAGCGATCAATCGCGCCCTCTCCGGCGCCGGCCGCGCCGCCATTGTGAAGCAGGACGGCTTCGAACGCATCGAGATCACGGCGCGCGACGGGCGCGCCGTGCGCATCGAGCCCGGCGGCCAGGAGCGCAACGCGCTTCCCGCGCTTGGACTCGCCCAGGGAATTGTCAGCGCCAGCGCGGCATCGCGCGGGGGTCTGCACACGTTCGGACTGGGCATTATCGCCGCCGATCTGAAACTCGACGCGCCCGAGGCCATTGCGCGCACAAAGGCTGAGCTGTCGGCGGCGGTATCGATCGTGCGGCAGGCCTATGAGAAGCTGCTCAATCCCAACGCCAAGCCGCCGACGGACGAGGAAAAAGCGCTCGAGGCGCGGCGGCAAAGCGCCGGCGCCGCGCCCGAGTACTACCTGCAACAGCTGGCCAACTACCAAGCCGCACTGGCGCGGCTTGGCGGGGGCTGAGGGCGGCGTCCTGGGCTTCCCTCTCCGGGCCCCGCGGGCTAGAAGCCCCGCTCGATTTGCACCGCCGCGGTAGCTCAGTGGTAGAGCGCACCCTTGGTAAGGGTGAGGTCGGGAGTTCAATCCTCCCCCGCGGCACCATTCCCATCTCCTGGGGCGCTGCCGAGTTCGCCGCCGCACGCCTGCTTGACGATGCGCCAATCGCGCTCACTGAGCGATGGTTGAAGGCCTTGGCGCGCACGCGCTCTGGCGGCGGCGGCGCGTGCGGGCGTCGCCGGGTGGCTCGACAACAGCGTGGGGAGTTCACCTGCGCCCTCTTCGGCGGCGCGTTCCTCAAATCGTTCGAATAGACGCGCGAGTCCGCCGGTGTTGATGCCGGCGGTATCGAGATAATCAAGTCCGCGCGCGTCTGCTTGTTCTTCGTCGCTGCGGCTGTAGCGCAGGCCGGCCAGATTGACAGACGCGACGGCGATGGCCTGGCCCGCGCCCGCGCCGCCGAACACGACGTCGAAGAAGATGCCCGCGCCCACCTGGCGGATGATGTTGGCCATGACGTGGTTGCGCTCGATATGCGCGATCTCGTGGGCGATGACGCCAGTCAATTCATCTGGATGGCCGGCCAGCTGGATGAGGTCGTCGGTGACGACGATAGAGCTGTCCGGCAGCGCGAACGCGTTGGGAAACGGCGCATCGACAATGGTGATCCAGATGTCCTCGCGCTGGGCCACATCCGAGGCGGTCATGATGCGATACGCCAGGTCATTGAGGACGCGTGCGGCTTCGTCGCTGTCGTCGCAATATTCGGTGAATGCGTTGACCTGCGACCACGAGATGTCGGCGATCTGCGCGCGATAGGGCGCTGGCACAATGCCGGCGATGGGCGCCGCCGCCATCGGCACGCCGATGAGAAATGCCGCCGCCAGCCCCCAGGCTGCGGCAGCAGCGCCAATCACCACGCGCGGACGCTCCACCCCGCGCGCTTTTGGCGCGAACAGCGCAGGCGCGGCGGTCTTGAGCGCATTGACCGCCTCGACATCGAGGATGAGGCGTTCGCCGGTGTCGTGCGTTCGCTTAAGCACAACCTGGCCATTGCCATCGTCACCCCGCTCCAGCGTGCTGTAGTCCCACACATGGATCGCAGCGCCCACGCGTATGGCTATGGCGCTGGCGCCGATCTCGCAGACAGCCTCGTAGGTGACCGCGGCGCGGCCGTCGGCGTAGCGTGCGCGCATCAGATCACGCCGACGCCCATGTCGAGATCGAAGGCGTCGCCGAGGCTTTCCCCGGAGCGCGGCCCCTGAATCACCGGTTGGCCAATCTCGGCAAAGCGCGGCGCGCCGACAATCTCCAGCCGGTTCATCACGTAGCGAACCTGTAGAAAGCCGCCGACCGGCGCCAGCAGACCGAGCGAAAAGATCGTGATCAGCCAGCCGGCCAGAGTCACCAGAAACAGCGACAGCGTCTTCGCCTTGAGCCGAAAACGGGCGCCGTCAAGCGCAAGCAGTCCGGCGATGCGATTCATCGAGGCGGCGTTGTAGGGCGCCCAGCACAGCAGCACAGTGAAGAAGAAGGCAAAGGCGAAGGCGCCGATCATGGCCGCCGTCGCGCCGATATTGGGTTCGGGCGCGGTCTCGCCCGGTGCTGGCGGCGTGAACACGCCGGTTATGCCGAGGCTTGCAAACACCATGATCACCACGACAATCGAGGCGATGTAGGCGATTGGAAAAGCGAACCACCCCAACGCAAAAGGTCCCCATAAGCCTTTCTGCGGCGACTCCCCGTCATTGACGAACTCGAACGGCTGATCGCCGAAGCGCGTGTTCTCCCACATGAGACGGGCGCGGTTCATGCGTGCGGCCGGCGTGTACCAACCCAGCGACAGCACCTGCAGCACCCACCAACCCCAGGACGCCGCCGCGAACGCCCAAGCCGAGCCCGCCAGCCCCATACGGATTCCACGCCAGCGCGTGCGCGAAAGTTGATAGCGCCGCATCCAGTAGCGTGCGGCCGCAATCAACGGCACGAGCAGCACCCAGAAGCCAAAGCCCAACCACGCTGCGGTGACCGGATTCATCACCAGCGGCGCCACATAGGCCACGAAGATCCAAGGCACGAAGAAGGTCGGCAGCGCGATCAGGAAGCCGCGCACCAATTCCCAGGCGCTGCCCGTATATTCCAAGGCGTCGCCCATCACCCAGGCGCGCGACCAGAGCCGGCGGCGCATCGCCGTGCGCGCCCAGAACCGATAGAGCGTGAGCGTCGCCAGCGTGAGCGCTGCGTTCTTCAGCGCCAGGCCCAGGACGTCGAAGAACTTGCCGGTGTGGCTGAAGGATTGCGTTGGGGCCGCCTCGGCCGTCATGATGTCCCCTAGCGCCAGATTAGCCGTTCGGCGCTGCCCCCGTCGATGTTCGAGATGCGTAAACAACCATCGCCGAAATCCGCTCGCGCGCAGCGCCTCGCCGAGGCCCTGAAGCGCAACATCGCCCGCCGCAAAGCCGCGCAAAAGAAGCCCCAAGCCCCGGACAAGAAAGGATAATACCGATACGCGTCCGGTAGTCGGGGACGCATTGCCGCGCCTTGCTTGGACCAACGGCGCACCCCATAACCAGCGCGGGCGGCGGGGGCCGGCGAAAGAGCACTATGGACCGTATCGTCATCACGGGCGGGGCGCCCCTCAACGGAACGATCCCCATCTACGGGGCTAAGAATTCGGCGCTGAAGCTGCAGGCGGCGGCGCTGTTGTCGGCCGAGCCGCTCATGCTCGAGAACATGCCCGACCTCGCCGACACCCGCTTCATGGCGCAGCTTCTGAAATCGCTCGGGGTGGACGTCACCTGGATCAAGGAGACGCGCACGCTGCGCATGCATGCCGGCGAGGTGACCTCCACGATCGCGCCGTACGATCAGGTCCGGAAAATGCGCGCCTCCTTCAACGTGCTGGGTCCGCTGTTGGCGCGGGTAGGGCACGCGACGGTGTCGTTGCCGGGCGGCTGCGCCATCGGCGCCCGTCCGGTGGATCTCCACTTGAAGGCGTTCGAGGCGATGGGCGCCGACATCGTCATCGAGGAGGGGTATGTCAAAGCCGCAGCGCTACGCGGCCTGAAGGGCGCGGAAATTGAGTTTCCGTTCGTGTCGGTCGGCGCCACGGAACACGCCATGCTTGCGGCCGTCCTCGCCAAGGGCGCGACGGTGCTCAAGAACGCCGCCCGCGAACCCGAAATTGCCGACCTTGCCGAGTGTCTGAACGCCATGGGCGCCAAGGTGGAAGGCGCCGGCACAAGCGACATCCACATCGAGGGCGTGGCTGCGCTCAAGGGCGCTACGCACAAGGTCGTCGCCGACCGCATCGAAGCGGGCACCTTCGCCTGTGCGGTTGCAGCTGCGGGCGGCAACGTGTTGTTGGCCGGCGCGCGCTTTGAGCATCTCGGCGCGCTGATCAAGTTCTTACGCGATGCCGGCGTCGGCGTGGAAGCGGAAGGGCGCGGCCTGCGCATCGTCCGCCGCAAGAACGGACCGCTCAAGGCCACAGACATCGACACAGCGCCGTTCCCTGGTTTTCCAACCGACCTGCAAGCGCAGGCGATGGCCTTGCTCTGCCTGGCCGACGGGCAGTCGCGCATCCGCGAGACCATCTTCGAGAACCGCTTCATGCACGCGCCGGAACTGTCGCGCCTGGGCGCGCAAATCAGCGTGCAGGGCAACGAAGCAATTGTCACCGGCGTGCCGCGCCTGATCGGCGCGCCGGTGATGGCGACCGACCTGCGGGCGTCGGTCAGTCTAGTGGTTGCCGGCCTTGCCGCGGAGGGCGAAACGGTGGTCAACCGCGTTTATCATCTAGACCGCGGTTTCGAAGGCCTGGAAGCCAAGCTCGCGGCCTGTGGCGCGCAGATCAAGCGCGTGAAGGAAGAACAGTACGCATGAGTGGACAACTCAAACTAATGGCGGAAGACGCGGCCGATCTCGGTATCATCGCCGCGGCGGTGCAAGATGCGCTGCTGCGCATCGGCGATATCAGCTACGACCGCAAAGCGCGCCGCTTCGCGCTGCTCTTGAACCGTTTTCGCTGGGAAAAAGCCGACGAGAGCGGGCCCTTCGAACGCGTGCGCGCAGCGCTTTCGTTCGATGGCGTGCTGACCGCCAAGACCCGCAAAGTGCGGATGGATGCGCCGGATGCGGTAGCCTCGCTCTTATCGATCGGCTTCACGCCGGATGCAGAGCCGCCTGGCGGCGTTGTGCGATTGCTTTTCGCCGGCGGCGGCGAGATCGCGCTGCACGTCGAGTGTCTCGATGCATTGCTGCTGGACATGGGCGCCGCCTGGCGCACGCCGCGCAGGCCCGATCATGAGAAAGCCTAGGATGTGAGCGAAGAGCGAAACAGGCTCCTCGATGTTCGGCTGGATGAAGCTTCCCTGGCGCCGGCGTCGCCAAATGTCGAACATGAGCGGCGCATCGCCGTATTCGATCTCAGGGAGGCCAATAGCTTCGAGGTGGTCGGCGAGGACCAGGGCCCATATGTGCTTGCCTTATCGCTTACGGAAGGCCGTCTGGTGCTGGATGTAAGCGCGCACGGCGGGTCGCGCGTATGTTTGCATCAGGTGCCGATGGCCTCGATCAGGAAGCTGATCAAAGATTATCTCTTCATTTGCGACAGCTACCACAACGCCATCCGCACCGCCGCGCCGAGTCAGATCGAGGCGATCGACATGGGCCGCCGCGGACTTCATAACGAGGCCGCCGAGGTCCTGACCGAGGCGCTCGCGGGCAAGATCAAAGTCGATGTCGAAACTGCGCGGCGTCTGTTCACGCTTGTCTGCGCGCTGCATGTTCGAGGCTGAGGCGCCATGGAAGCGGCGCCGAAGAGCGTGCTGTTCGCTTGCACGCACAATATTATCCGCTCACCCATGGCCGCTGCGCTCCTGCGGCTGCGCTTCGGGCCGCTTATTCGCGTCGACTGCGTCGGCGTGCGCCCGGGCGAGACGGTCTCGCCTCTGGCGGCCCTGGTAATGGACGAGGTCGGCGCCGATCTTGGCAAGCATAGGCCGAAGGGCTTCGACGCCTTCGACGAGAGCGAGGAGGGGCCCTTCGAGCTCATCGTTTCGCTCAGTCCCGAGGCGCACCACCAGGCGCTCGGGCGTATCCCGGAACTGGGCCTGAACGCCGAGTATTGGCCCACGTTCGATCCCGCGCTCGCGGAAGGTTCGCGCGAGCAGGTGCTTGAGGAGTACCGGATGGTCCGGGATGCGCTCGACCGGCGAATTGCCGAGCGATTTCCACGCCCGTCGACGGGATAGGACGGACCCCTTATAAGGCCCCCGCGCCGCCGAATCATGGAGAACGAATGGCCAAGGAAGAACTGCTGGAATTTACCGGAACGGTGATGGAGCTGTTGCCGAACGCGACGTTTCGCATCGAGCTCGAAAACGGACATCAGATCATCGGCCACACCGCAGGCAAGATGCGCAAGAACCGCATCCGCGTGCTGGCCGGCGACAAGGTGCTCGTAGAGATGAGCCCATACGACCTCACTAAAGGGCGCGTCACCTACAGATTCAAATGAACCCAGGCTCGCTCGACCGCGCCGTCGTCGTGACCGGCGCCTCCACCGGCATCGGCCGCGCGGTAGTCGCGAAAGCCGTGGACGAGGGCGCGCACGCCTTCGCTGGCGTGCGCAAGGAAGCGGACGCCAACAGCCTGCAACAAGAGCTCGGCCAGGCAGTCACGCCTCTTCTATTCGACGTCTCCGACGAAGCGGCCGTGCGCGCCGGCGCAGCGCGCGTCGCCGAGGCATTGGGCGGGCGGCGTCTTTTCGGCCTTGTCAACAATGCCGGCATTGCCGTGCCTGGCCCGCTTCTGCATCTGGAGACCGACGAGCTGCGCCGCCAGTTCGAGATCAATGTCCTGGGTGTACACACGGTAACGCGCGCGTTTGCCGATCTCCTCGGCGCCGATCCGAGCCGCGTGGGAAATCCCGGCCGCATTGTCATGATGTCCTCGGTCGGCGGACAGAACGGGGCGCCGTTCGTCGGCCCATATGCGTCTTCCAAGTTCGCCATCGAGGGGTACTCGCAATCGCTGCGCCGCGAGTTGATGTTGTTCGGCATCGACGTCATCGTCATTGGACCCGGCGCGGTGGCCACGCCAATCTGGGACAAGGCCGAGCAGAACGATCTCAAGCGTTTCTCCAACACACCCTATGCGCCCATGCTCGAAGGCGTTGCGGGCTTCATGGTCGCGCAGGGCCGCAAAGGCTTGCCGCCGTCGCAGGTCGCCGATTTGGTTTGGCGCTGCCTCACCCACCCCAACCCCAAGGTCCGCTACGCGATCCTGCGCCGGCCGTTCGTGGACCGGACGCTGCCTCGCCTTCTGAATCCGCGCGTGGTCGATCGCATCTACGCCAAGCGGTTGGGCTTTCCGAAACGGCCATGACGCGGCTTGTTCTCGCCAGCGGCAGTCCGCGACGGCTGGCGCTGCTGGCGCAAATCGGCATAACGCCGGACGCCGTTATGCCCGCGGAAATCGACGAAACGCCGCTTCCGAAAG
Organism: uncultured Terricaulis sp.; assembly: GCA_964536175.1. Classification (GTDB taxonomy): domain Bacteria; phylum Pseudomonadota; class Alphaproteobacteria; order Caulobacterales; family Aquidulcibacteraceae; genus Vitreimonas. The sequence continues at coordinate 18,165 of CAZHWA010000002.1, forward strand.
AAACACCGCCGGCGCTCGCGGTGCGCTTGGCGCGCGCCAAGGCGGAAGCGGTCCAGATGCCGGAGGCCCGCGTGCTGGCGGCCGATACGGTTGTCGCGGTCGGCCGCCGCGTGTTGCCGAAAGCGGAGAGCGAGGCGCAGGCGCGCGCATGTCTGACGCTCCTCTCCGGCCGCGGGCACCGCGTCTACACCGGCGTTGCACTCAAGGCGGGCGGCCGCGTACGTACGCGGCTGGTCGAAACGCGGGTCTCATTCAAGCGCCTGTCGGCAGGCGACATTGAAAGCTATATCGCCAGCGGCGAATGGAAGGGCAAAGCCGGCGGCTACGCCGCGCAGGGTCTCGCTGCGCGTTACATCGTTCACATTGTCGGATCGTATTCCAACGTCGTCGGCCTGCCGCTTTACGAGACCGCGAATTTGCTCGACGGCGGCCCATGAGCGAGCCGCTGCAAACCTGGGTCGACGCAGCCATTGGCGAAACCCGCGAAGCGCTGGTCCGTGGCGGCCGGCCTATCGCCCTGCGCATCGCCCGCGCCAGCGATGAGGGCCGGCGCGCGCGCTGGGGCGAACTCTATTGCGCGCGGGTGCGCGAGATCGACCGCCGCCGGCGGGGCGCGTTCGTCGATCTTGGCCTGCGCGACGAACACGGGTTCCTGCCGCTTGGCGATGACGGGCGTGCGCGCTTGAAACGGGAGCGCGTCGCCCTGACGCAAGGCGCGGGCGTGATCGTGAGCGTCGCGCGCGAAGCCGCACGCGGCAAAAGCCCGGTCGTGGAGCTGCAGGCGACCGGACACGATGGTGAAACGCCGCAGCGGATCGACCGCCACGACGCCGACATTGAACTCCAGCTGGCCAAACCCGCGGATGCCGGCACTCGGGCCAAACTGGACAGCGCTATTGACGATGCTTTGGCGCGCACCGCGCCTATCCCGGGGGGCGGCGGACTCAACATTGAGCCGACGGCTGCGCTGGTCGCCATCGATGTCGATGCAGGTGGACGCGCCGGCAGCGGCGATCCCGAACGGTTTGCGCTCGACCTCAACGTCGCGGCGGCGCAGGAAGCGGCGCGCCAGGTCCGGCTGCGCAATCTTGGCGGCGTGATCGCCATTGATTTCGTATCGATGCGGGCCAAATCCCACGCGAAGCAATTGGAGGAGGCGGTGCGCGCTGCGTTTGCCGGCGATCCCTGGTCAGTTCAGTTCGGCGCGCTGTCGCGCTTCGGCGTGTTCGATCTCGCCCGCGCCCAGCTGCGCACGCCGCTGCACGAACAGGTGTGCGACCCGGGCGGGCGCCTCAGTGTCGAGACCGTCGCGTTAATGGCGCTGCGTGCGATCGAGCGGGAAGCGCGGGCAAACACCGGCCGGCAGATCGCCTGCACGGTCGCTCCGGACGTCAAAGCTTGGCTCGATAGCGGCGAGATCGACTGGCGTGCCGAACTCTCCGATCGCATCGGCATGCGCTGGACGCTCGATACGGCGCCCGGTCCGCGAGAGAAGATCGATGCGAGGGCGCTATGAGCCAGCGCAAGTGCGTGATCTGCGGCAAACCGCAAGAGGCCAAGTACCGGCCGTTTTGTTCGAAGCGCTGCGCCGATGTCGACCTCAACCGGTGGTTTTCGGGCGCCTATGCAATCCCGGCGGAAGAGGAACGCGAACCGAGCGCCGACGACCCGCCCGAAGAGCAGCGCTAGCGGCCCCTGCGCGCGCCACGGCGCTCCAGGTCGCGCAACAGCAGCTGGATATTCTTTGCGTTGGACTTGTGCGCAAGGTCGAACAGATCGCCAACGAGCGGAATGGCGCCGAGCACGGTGTCGACCAGCACGTTCCAACCCATGCGCGTCAGCAGCCACTTCGATGCGCCGAGCTGATGGGCGCGGGCGACGATGTAAAGGCCGAGCGCGCCCGTGATGGTGTCGCCGACCCCCGGCACAAGGCCGAGCACGGAGTCCAAACCAAACCGCCAGCCCAAGCCGGGAATCCGCCAACGCGTATCGAGCCACGCGGCGAGCTTCTCGATATCGGCCGTGTCGAGGATCTCGCGGGCGTGCAGGATGCGGGGTTCGGAACTGGTGTGGGTCACGCCGGTTCAACCGCCGCCTTCGCAGCCGGGTTCCGCGGCCTCAAGCTGGGCGTTATGCAAACACGGCGGCGATCGGCACGTGGTCGGACGCTTTGTCCATCGCCCGCGCCGCCTTGAAGATCTCGACCTCGTGCAGCCGGTCGGCCGCTTGCGGCGAAAGCAGCAGGTGATCGATACGAATGCCGTGATCCTTTTGCCAGGCCCCGGCCTGGTAGTCCCAGAAGGTGTATTTGTGCGCCGCGCCGTCGGCCTGCATGTAGGCGTCGATAAGGCCCAGATGGAGCAGCGCGCGATACGAGGCGCGCACCTCGGGCTGAAAGAGCGCATCGCCGGTCCATACGCGCGGATCGTGGCAGTCCACGTCGCGCGGGATCACGTTGTAATCCCCGGCAATGATGAAGCGCTCCTCAAGCTTCAACAACGCGCGCAAATGGGTCCGCAGCGCCTCCATGAACGCTAGCTTGAAGCCGAATTTGTCGGAGCCGATCGGATTGCCATTCGGCGCGTAGATGGAGGCGACCCGCACAGGTCCGTCCGGCGCGGCGATCACCGCCTCGATGTAGCGCGCATGATCGTGTTCGAAGCCCGGCAGGCCGCGCGTGACCTCTTCAATCCGATGTTTTGAGAGAATAGCCACGCCGTTATAGCTTTTCTGCCCGAAGGTCTCGACGTTGAAGCCCATGGCCTCGATCTCGAAGCGCGGGAAGCGTGCATCCTCGCACTTGATTTCCTGCAGGCACCAGACGTCAGCGCCCAGCTCGGAAAACACCTTCAGCGCCGTCGGCAGACGCGCCATGATCGAATTGACGTTCCAGGCGGCGATTTTGAGAGCCATCACGCAAGGGCCTTAGCCCATGCGTGACCGGGGGTTCAACCGAACCAGCCAAGCGCCAGGGCGGCAAAGCCGATGACGACCAGCGCCACGCCTCCGGCAAGGATATAGCGCACATGGTGGCCAGTCTCGCCGGCCCGCGCCTCATTGGCGTTGGCTT
>CAZHWA010000003.1:0-17784 GCA_964536175.1 uncultured Terricaulis sp.
GCTTGGGTCGCAGTGCGGGACCTGGAGCGTCACGCGCTCGCCCAGGCGAAAAACATGGTTGGGCGCGATGAGCGCGCCGTGTTCGTCGCCCATGAACACGAACGCCGCCTCGGCCGGCGCGCCCTCCATCACCGCCGGCGCGCCGCCATCGGTGGAGAGCGCCTTGAAGCCTGCATCGAGCGTGGCCATGCTGGCGTGGTTGGCGCTGATCACGCGCGCATCGACGAACAGCGCGGTCTCGAACGGCGGGGCGCCGGCGCCGGCGAGATCGCATTCGGCGTACTGGCGATCCATGAACACGTAGGAGCCGGCCTGCAGCTCGGTGAGCACGCCGAGTTCAGCGTCAATCCTATGCGTGCCGGTGCCCCCGCCGGTGATGAGCTGCGGCGCATGCCCTGCCGACCTGAGCGCCTCGATCGCCGTTTGCAGATAAGCGGTGCGCTCTTCGATCGCAGCACGGCGTTCGGCGTACGCGGCGATGTGCTGCTGAACGCCGCAATAGAATTGCACGCCGGCGAAACGGAGCGCATCGTTGCGGGCGATGCGCTTGGCCAGCGCCACGGCCGCTTCCGGTGAGGCAACGCCGGTGCGGCGGATGCCGGGATCGATGTCGACCAGCACAGCCAGAGGCTTGCTCGCGCTCCGCATCGCCGCCGCCAGCGCGTCGACATTGTCGGGATGATCGGCGACGACGCTGAGATCGCTCATGCGCGCGTGCAGCGCCGCCAGCCGTTCGAGCGCCGGCGCGGAGACGACAGGCGAAGTGATCAGAATCGACTCGATGCCGCCGCCGGCCAGCGCTTCGGCCTCCCCCAGCTTGGCGCAACAGACGCCGACGGCGCCGGCGTCGATCTGAAGCCGCGCGATCTCCACGCTCTTGTGCGTCTTGGCGTGCGGCCGCAGCGCCAGGCCGTGGGCGCGCGCGAACGCGGCCATCGCGGCGATGTTGCGGTCCAGGCCATCGCGATCCAGCACCAGCACCGGCGTGTTCAGGGCGTTGCGCGATCCTTGCTGGCCGATGAGAGGACGATGCAAGTCGATGTCGCTCATCGCGCCGCCTCCCGCTTGCGCTCGATACCGAACAATCCCGCCAAATGCGCGTTGGCGAATTTGCCCGCCGGATCGTGGATCTCGCGCACCGCGCGGAAGCGCGCCGCCTCTGGATAGAGCGCCTCCACATCGCGCGCCGTCAGCGTGTGGCGCTTGGCCCAGTGCGGGCGCCCGCCATGGGAGCGGAAGATGCGCTCGCCGTCGGCGAAGAGATCGCTCCAGGCCATCTTGAAATATTGATGCATGGAAATGGACGTGGCGGGCCCAGTGTTGAACGGGCTCAGCCAGATGTCGTCGCCGGCGACGAGGCGAAACTCGAACGGAAACGCCACGGGCAAACGCCGCTTGCGAATCCAGCCGATGGCTTCGCGCAGCGCGGCCCACGCGTTCGCGCGCGGCGCCTCGTATTCCATCTCCTCGAAGCGCACGTTGCGCTGCGACGGAAAGATGCGGTAGGCCGGCCCGACGCGCCGCTGACGCACGCCGGAACGCACGATCAGGCGCTGCAGCGTCGGCGTCAGAAAAGGCAGCCCGGCGCAGATTTCGCAGATGACGCCGAAGGCGCGATCGTCGAGATCGGTGGCGCGCCGCAGCGGCCCCTCCTCCGGCGCCGGATTGAGCGTCTTGAGGATCGCCTGCTCGCCGTACGGAAAAACCCAGAACTCGACGTGGCGATTGGTCCGCGCCAATTCCTCCCAGCGCTCGGCGACGGCGTCGATATGATGCGACTCCACGCGTTCTTCGAGGTGATAGGCGGGCGTCACCTCCACCTCGATGCGGGTGGCCACGCCAAGCAAGCCCAATGACAGGCGCTGCGCTTCATAGAGCTCGGGCCGTTCGCGCTGGCTGCACGTGACGATCGAGGCGTCCGCCAGCATCAGGCGGAACGCGCGCGCCAGGGTCGACAGCGAACCCAGTTCGGCGCCGGTGCCGTGCGTGCCGGTGGCGATCGCCCCGGCCAGCGCCTGCGGATTCACATCGCCCTGATTGAGCAGCGAAACGCCCTGCCGCCAAAGCGCCGACGTCAGCTTCGCCAAGCTCCACCCCGCCGGCGCCCAGGCGCTTTGCTTGTCGGCGCTCAGCTCAAGGTCGCCTTCGAGATCGGCGAGGGAAACCAGCACGCCTTCGGTTTCGCAGAGCGGCATGAACGAGTGACCGGCGCCGGCAACGCGCAACGCATCGGCGCGCGCTACGATCTGGGCCAGCTCCGTTTCCGTCTTCGGCCGCGCCAACGCGCGCGGATGCGCCCTCACGCTGCCCGACCAGTTCGTCCACCGCTGCATGATCTCTCGATAAGCGAGCGGACGGTTCACCGCCAGCAGGGTGCGGCGATCCGCATGAGCACGTTGTGGGGCGAGTTAGCGGCCGCGCAGCCCGTGGTCGCGCGGGGGCTCGCTGCCGGCGGTTTCCGGGACGGCAAGAGCGCCGACAGACGCCAGCAGCTGGCGTTCGGCCACCACGAGGTCGCGCTCGGCCTGGGCGAGGGCAAGGCGCGCGTCGAGCAGGTTCTGCTCTTGCTCCAGAACCTCGAAGGTCGCACGCAGGCCCGTCTCCTGCTCGAGCCGCACGCCTTCGTAGGCGAGTTCGGCTGCCTCCACCTGATCGCGCGCCGATTCCACCGCGGCGCGCGCGCTGGCCAGACTGGTCCAGGAATTGGTGACGTCTTCCTGCACCAGGCGCTGCGCGGCGGCGAGGTCGAGGTTCGCGGCCGAGCGCAGCGCACGTTGTTGGCGCGTGCGCGAACGGACAACTCCGCCCTGGAACAGTGGAATGGTTGCGCGCACGCCGACCGAGTCAGACGAACTCTCCCGCCCTTCGCTGCCGAAGGCGTCTCCGCTCAGCGATTGACCCGCCTCCAACGTCACCCGCAGCCGTCCTTGCGAGGCGACGGCGTCGACATTCGCATCGGCAAGTTCGGTATCGGCGATTGCGCCGCGCAAAATCGGGCTGTTGCGCCCAGCGGCGTCGAGCGCCGCCTCCAACTCAGGCGGCAGTCCTTCGGCGCGCCGCGGCGGCTGCAGATCGCTGGGCGGGCGCCCGACCAGGCGAAGATAGGCTTGCACGGCTGCCGCCATCTGCCCTTGCGCCTGAACCAGAAACGTCCGCGCCTGCGCCAAACGCGCTTGCGATTGCGCGACGTCCGTGCGTGTCACCACGCCGGCGTCGAACTGCGCCTGGGCGTATTCGAGGAGTCGCGTCAGGTTCGAGACGGTCTGCTCGCGCGCAGCGACGACCTGCTGCGCCTGGCGGACATCGGCATAGGCGCGCGTTACATCCAGCAGCAGCGTCTGAAGCGTCTGGTCGTAGTCGGCGACCGCGCCGCGGATTTGCGCGCGAGCGGCGCGCGTCGAGGCAAGCACGCGGCCGGAACCGAACAGCAGCTGCGAGGCGTTGGCCGAGGCGTTCCAGCTTTCCTCTTCGCCGGTATCGAGAAACGGCACATCGTTGTCGCGGTCGATGATGTTGGCCCCCCCGCTCAGCGATATCTGCGGCAAGGCCTCGGCCCAGGCCTGTGGCAGCACTTCCCGGGTGGCCCGCAAGCGTGCGCGCTGGGCGGCCAGCGTAGGGTTCGACTCCGCCGCCGAAACCATCGCCTCCTCCAGGGAGTCGGCCGCAGCCGCGCCCGGCATCAGCGCTGCGAGCGCCGCCAATGAGACGATTAAAGCACGCATGAGAAGGTCTTCCTCACTCTCGCCGCAACGCCTCGATCGGATCGAGCTTGGCGGCGCGCCAAGCTGGATAGGCGCCGAACAAAACCCCCACGATGCCGGAAAAGCCAACGGCCATGATCGCGTATTGCGGGGCTATCATCAACGGCAGGTTAAACAGGGATGTCATTAACCAAGCGCCCAGCACGCCAAGCACAAGACCGATCGCGCCTCCCGCAACCGATAGCGCCACAGCTTCAAGTCCGAACTGATGCAAGATGTCTGCCTGGCGCGCGCCAAGCGCCTTTCTTAGGCCGATCTCGCGTGTTCTTTCTGTGACCGACACGAGCATGATGTTCATGATGCCGATACCGCCAACCAGCAAAGATACCGCGGCAATGCCCGCCAGCAGGAAAGTAAACACTTGCGTCGTCTGCTGCGCGGTTTCGGTTACGGAACTGAGATTCTGAACGGTAAAATCGTCTTCGCCCTCGCGGGTGCGGTGCCGCTGACGCAGAAGCTCGGTGACGTCCTCCTCAACCCGGCGCAGCGCGCCCTCGCTTACCGCTTTCACCGAAATCTGACTTACAGTGTCGGCGCGCCGGTTCCTGCCGGAGATGCGCCGCTTAACCGTGGTGAACGGCGCCAGCACGACGTCGTCCTGGTCCATGCCGAACCCGGTCTGGCCCTTGGACTCCAGAACGCCAATCACTTCGAAGGCGCCGCCATTGATGCGCACCGTCTCACCGATCGGGTCGACATTCGGAAAAAGCTCGTTGGCGACGGTGGCGCCGAGCACGACGACCCGGCGCGCCTGGCGCTCTTCGGTGTCGTCGAAGAAGCGGCCGCTGGCGATCTCCCAATCGCGCGCCGTGAGATAGGCCGGCGTTACGCCTTCGACCTGGGCGTTCCAGTTGAGGCCGTTGGCGATGATCTGAGCACGGCTGCGCTGCGAGGGCGCCACCACCAGCACGCCCTCAACCTGTTGGGCGATGGCGGCGGCGTCGTCGAGGGTAAGCGAATCCCAGCCGCCCATCTGTCCGCGCACGCCCCCGGCGCCGCGCGGCGCGCCGGGCACGACGATCAGCAGGTTGGAGCCGAGGCTGGCGATGGAGCGCTCGACCTGCGCCTGCGCGCCCGAGCCCAGCGCCACCATGGCCACAACCGAGGCCACGCCGATGATGACGCCAAGCGCGGTCAGCGCGGAACGCATCGGGTTGGCGCGCAATGCGCGCGCGGCGCTGCCGACGAGGTCAGACGTGCGCATCATGGCGCGCCCTGCCTTCGTTGATGCGATCGGAAACGATGCGGCCGTCGCGCATCTCGACGATGCGCTTCGTCGCGGCGGCGACTTCGCGGTCGTGCGTGACCAAAACGATGGTTGCGCCCTCACGATTGAGTTCGTCGAACAGCGCGAGGATTTCTTGGCCTGTGTGCGTATCGAGCGCGCCGGTGGGTTCGTCGGCGAGCAATAGCGCCGGATTGCCGGCCAGCGCGCGGGCGATGGCGACCCGCTGCTGCTGGCCCCCGGAGAGCTGCGTCGGCCGGTGCAGGAGCCGCTCGCCCAGCCCGACCCGCGTCAGCAATTCCTCGGCTTGCAGGCGGCGCAACCCCGGTTCGACGCCGGCATAGATCAAGGGCAGCTCGACATTCTCGAGCGCGGTCATGCGCGGCAGCAGGTTGAAGCTCTGGAAAACGAAGCCGATCGTGCGGTTGCGGAAGCGCGCCAAGCCTTCGTCGTTTAAAGCGCTGATGTCGGCGCCGTCGACAACAAGACGCCCATGCGTCGGCGTGTCCAGACCGCCCAGGATGTTCATCAGCGTCGACTTGCCGGAGCCGGAAGGGCCGATGATGGCGCAGTAATCGCCGCGCGGAATGGAGAAGCTCACGCCGTCAAGCGCGTGCACGGTTTCCTCGCCCATCGTATAGAGTTTGACGAGGTGGTGGGCCTCGATGAGCGGGGCGTCCATCACGCGCCCCTGATGCGCACGCCGCTGCGCCGCCCGCCGCCGAACGGGTTGCCCTGACCGCCGTTCTCTGCGCGCGGTCCCCCGCCGATGATGACCTGATCGCCGGCGTCGAGGCCGCTGTAGAGCAATGTGTTGGCGTTGTCGGCAACGCCAATCTCGACGCGCACCGGCGACGGCCTGTTGTTGCGCAGCACCCAGACCACAGCCTGCCGGCGCACCTCGCGGCGTGCGCTGCCCTCACGCATCTGCGTGAGCAAGGCGCGTTGGCGTTCGTTCAAGCTTGGCTCGATGGCGGCGATGGCGGCTTCGCGCATCGAGCGCATGAAAGCGCGCCGCTGCGACTGCGTCGCCTCCGGACGTGGCCGGCTCGCAGACTGCATCGCACTTTCATAGGCCTGCTGCGCCGCGGCCTGCTGCGCTTCGCTGAGTTCGAGCTGCTCGGCCAGTTGTCCCACGCCTCGGCCGCCGCGCCCCTCCCCGTCGCGCCGCGTTTGCGCCTGCGCTTCGCCGGACCGGGCGCGCCGCCCGCCGCGCATCAGCTCGTCAGCTTGCTCGGCAAGCTGGGGATCGGCCGGCCGGAAGCGCAGCGCCGTATTCGGCACGCGCAACACATCGTCGTGCTGTTCGATCACGATCTCGGCGTTCGCGGTCATCCCCGGCAGCAGCTGCCGGCCGGGATTGTCCGCCTCGACCACGACCGTGTAACTCACAACGCCCTGCTCGGCGACGCCCTGCTGACGCACCTGTGTCACACGCCCGTCGAACTCGCGGTCGGGAAATGCGTCCACCGTGAAGCGGACCGGCATGCCTTCGTCGACGTCGCCGATGTCGGCTTCGTCGACCGTGATATTCGCCTGCAGGCGCGAGAGATCCTGCGCGATGATGAACAGCGTCGGGGCCTGGAAACTTGCCGCCACGCTCTGGCCGACATTGACCTGCCGGTCGACGACGACGCCGTCGATCGGCGAACGGATGACGCTGCGATCGAGATCGGTGCGCGCACTCGCGACCTGCGCTTGCGCCTGCTGCACTGCTGCGCGCGCCGAATCCCGCGCTGCGCGTTGCTGCGAAAGCATTTGCGCCGAAGCAAATCCGCGCTGCGCCAGCAGCTGGTAGCGATTGAAGTCCGCCTGCGCGACCGCCAGCTGCGCCTGCGCCTGACTGAGGCTCGCCTGCGCCTGCACCAGACGCTGCTGGAACGGGGCGGGATCGAGCCGCGCCAGCACCTGGCCGGCGCGCACCTGCGAGTTGAAGTCGACCAGAATTTCCTGGACCGGGCCGGACACGGTGGAGCCGACATTGGCCGAGATGAGCGGCTCGAGCGTGCCGGTGGCGCTGACCACGCGCGTAATCGCGCCGCGGTCGACTTCAGCGGTGCGATAAGGTTCCACATCGCGCCCCCCGCTCAGCATGCCCCAGGCCACGAGCAGGACGACGACCGCCGCGCCCAGCGTGAGATACAGGCTGCGCCCGCGCAGCAAGGCGGGGCGTTTCGCCCAAAGGGCCAGCGCTCTCTGTTTCAGGGCGGCGAGCATCACGTATCCTCAGTTGGCGGAATACCCGCCAGCGGCAAGGTGCTTCTCCTTCGAAGCTGCAAGAGCGCGGCCAGGCGCGCGCATTGCGCCCGGCCGCGCTGAACCTTGGATTAACGGCCGCGACGATGCCCGCGCGCCGCTTCCGCTTCCTCACGCGTCACACGGCCGTCGCTGTTGGCGTCGAGGCGCTCGAAGCGAGACGCGCCCATAGCCATAAACTCGGCTTGCGAGATCTGGCCGTCATTATTGGCGTCGATGCGCGGCCGTTCTGGCCGTTCGCCGCGTTCACGGCGCTGAGGGCGTTCGTCCGCGCTGATCACGCCGTCATTGTTGGCGTCCATCCGCTCGAACATGCGGATCGGGCCGGCTAGAAACTCCTCGCGCGTGATAGCGCCGTCGTTGTTGGCGTCGGCGCGATTGAGATGATGGCCACGATGGCCGCGCCGCCAGTGATGGCCGCGTTCGCCGCGTTCGCCGCGCTGGGCGCGCATTTCCTCGCGCGTGAGCTGGCCGTCATTATTGGCGTCGACGGCGGCGAAGCGCGCCGCCCGATGGGCGTCGAACTCGGCCCGCGTCACGACGCCGTCATTGTTGGCGTCGGCCTGAAAAATCCCGAACTGACGCGCCTGCGGCGCATCTTGCTGCGCCATCGCCAAACCGGCCGCGCCAGCCAGCGCCGCAAAGCTGCCAGCGGCGATCAACACCTTCCGCATCCTCTGTCTCCTTCCCGCCGCGCACCTGCGCGAGCCATTCCCTCTGGCTTGTCCCTAAAGGTTCGGCATTTCCGCCGTTCGTCGAACATGCGACAAAGTTTGTCGGCGATGGCGCGAACGCGCCGCCGTTCAGGGCAGAATGCGCGGACGCTGGCGATCGACGGGCGGGCGGGCCGCGCCCACCAGACGCGTAAACTCGTTGCGCGTCAGAATGCTATCGCCATTCTCGTCGTATTGGCTGACCCGCGCGCGAATTTCGGCTTCGAATTCCTCACGGGTAATCGTGTTGTCGACGTTGCGATCGAAATCGAGCCGGTACGGGCCCATCGGCCCGCCGCCGAGCACGGCGTTCGACCAGCTCTGAAACTCGATCGGCGACAAGCTGCCGTCGCCATTGGCGTCGGCGCGGGCGAACTCGCGCGCAATGCCAGCGTCGATCTCGGCGGTGGTGATGTTGAGGTCGCCGTCGGCATCGAAGCTGACCAGCATCATCGCATCGCCGGACAACAGCGCACGCACCGGGTCATTGCGATTGGCGCCGCCCGAGCCCGATCCGCATGAGGCGACCAGCGCCGCGCCCAGAACCAGCGCCATCCGTGTCTTCAGGCCCATGACTTCCACCCTCTGGCGATCCCTGCATCTCTCGTGCGACCTTGGCGGCCTTGTGGCGAACCGTACTTCTTGCCCGAGTTTGCCGCAGGCCGGTTCCGACACGATTTGGCACAAATCGGCGAAATCTGCTCAGTAGATTTTTCGCCGGACCGGCCGCACATGTTGACGCATGGCGCCGGAGGACCCGCACATCCTGGTGGTCGACGATCACCGCGAAATCCGCGAATCGCTTGCACAGTTCCTGCGCAAGAACGGGCGGCGCGCCACCCCGGTGGAGAGCGCAGAGGCCGCGCGGCGCGCGATCAAGGAGAGCCGAGTCGATCTCATCATCCTCGACATCATGATGCCCGGCGAGGACGGCTTGTCGCTGGCGCGCCACGTCCGCGAGACCAGCCAGATCCCCGTCATCCTGCTATCGGCCCGCGCCGAGGACGTCGACCGCATTGTCGGCCTTGAAGTCGGCGCCGACGATTACGTGGTCAAACCCTTCAACCCACGCGAACTGCTTGCCCGGATCGATGCGGTGCTGCGCCGCACGCACGCGTTGCCGCCGGACGTGGAGGCGCCCTCCGGCGAAGCCATGCGTTTCGATCGCTGGACGCTGAAACTGGCCGAACGCGAACTCGTCGACGATGCCGGCAATGTCCATGAACTCTCCACTGGCGAGTATCGTCTGCTGCTGACTTTCCTGCAGCGGCCGAAAATGGTGCTGACGCGCGACCAGCTGCTCGATCTCGCCTTCGAGCGCGGCGCCGACGTGTTCGACCGGGCGGTCGATACGCAAGTCAGCCGGTTGCGCCGCAAAATTGAAGTCGATCCGCGCACCCCGAAGCTGATCAAAACCGTCTGGGGCGGCGGCTATGTGTTCACAGCGGCGGTGGAAAAGGTGTGAGCCTCAATCCGCTTAACACGCTGACGGGCCGGCTGGTGCTGGTGACGGTGGTCGCCGTCATCCTGTCCTATGCGGCGGCGTTTTTGCTTTTCTCTAACGAGCGCGGGGCGGCGCTGCGCCGCGCGGCGGAAACCAACGTCGTCGAGCGCGTGGCCTACACGACGGAGCGCTTGCGCGCAGCGCCGGCCGGGCAGCGCGCGGCGTTGGCTGAGCAAAGCCGCGATTTTCGCATCCGTTACACGATCGGCCCGGCGCCGGAAGTGGCGCAAGGCATGACCGCCGGGGCGGCGGCGCGTATAGGCCGGGGCATCGCCGAGCGCCTGCCCGGCGTGGAAACGCGTGTTGAGGCGCGCACGCTGGAAACGCCTGCCCGCCGTTGGCGAGGCCGCCGCGGACCCCGTTTCGAGCAAGGCGGCGGCGATGCGCCGCTCGTGCGCATCACCCGGGCGACGATCTCCGTGCAGATCGCCGAGAACGCCTGGCTCAACGCCCACGCGCGCTTGCCCGGTCCGCGCCCGGCGCCCCTGAGCCTGCTTGCCGGCGCGCTGGTGTCCATCCTCGTGGTCGGCGTTGGCGCTGCGCTGGTGGCGCGCCAGATCGGCCGGCCGCTCGCGAATTTAACGAGCGCCGCAAAGGCGCTCGGCGCAGGGCAAGCGAACGTCACGACGCCGGTGAGCGGCCCCGATGACGTGCGCCGCGCCGCCACGGCCTTCAACCTGATGGCCGAGCGCCTGGGACGCCAGCTCAACCGGCAGCGGCAAATGCTCTGGGCGCTCAGCCACGATCTGCGCACGCCGATTACGGCGCTGAAGCTCCGCGCTGAACTGATTGAGGATGACAGCGCACGCCAGCGGCTGCTGGCGCCGATTGAGGAGATGGAGCGGCTGACCGAACAGGCTTTGTCGCTCGCGCGCGCCGGCGCCAGCGAAGAGGCGCGCATTCTTGTCGATCTGTCCGAAATCGCACGCACGCTGTGCGGAGAATTGCAGGACATCGGCGTCGACATCCGCGCCGACGCCCCCCAGGCGGTCATGGCCGAGTGCCGTCCGAGCGAGATCGCGCGCGCCATGCGCAATCTGGCCGAGAATGCCGCCAAACACGGCGGCGGCGGGACCATGCGCGTCTATCGCAATGCCGCCGGGGAGCCGGTGATCGAGGTTCTCGACGAGGGGCCTGGCGTCTCCGCCGAACACCTTCCCGAACTTGCGACGCCATTCTTCCGGGCCGACGACGCGCGTTCGGAAGCAAACGGCGCGGGCCTGGGGTTGGCTATTGCGCAAGCGATCGCCGATGGGCATGGCGGGCGGCTCGACTTCGCCAACCGCCAGCCGCACGGCCTCTCGGCCAAGCTCACCCTGCCGGCGCATCAACCCTAACCGCCGGCAAATTCCGTAACGGACGCCGATTCCTCTGGCGTACGGCGCAGGAGCGAAGATAAATGGCAGCCGGGCGGGATCTACGTGGCAGGCAATCGCAACGCACTTATTGAACTGCAGCGCGCCTTGCCACGCACCGGCAGCGCCGCCGCCTATATAACGGCGGCGGGTGTTGTCGCCGTCGCCACGCTGATCAAATTCCCGCTGGACGATTTGACCGGCGAGGCGCTGCCGCCCTTCATCACCTATTACCCGGCCGTAGTGTTGGCTGCGCTATGTGGCGGCCTGCGCGTCGGCTTCGTGACGGCCGCGGCGACATTGCTACTCGCGTGGTTCCTTTGGCTGTCGCAACTGGACAGTGTCGCAATCATTGGCGCGCATACCACGCTCACGCTTGTGATCTATGGCGTGGGTTCAGCAATGCTGGTCTGGGTGGTCGGTCTTGCACGATTGACTCTCGACGAAGTCGCCGCGAATGAAGCCGATCGCGCTGTACGTGCGCGCGAATCTGTGCATCGCATCAAGAATCTGATCGCTGTCGTCCAAGCGCTCACCGCCAAGGTCGCCCGCGAAACCCACACGGCCGAGCAGTTCCGCCACGTCCTAAGTCAGCGCCTCGAAGCGCTCGGCACGGCGCAGAACGTACTCATTCGCGAAGATTGGGGCGACGTGCAGCTGAAGGAAGTCGTCTCGGGCGCGCTGGCGCCGTTCCTGCCCAATCCCGGCCTCAGGCTTGAGGCGGGTCCTGAAATCGTCGTGCCCGCGCGCTATGTTAACGGCCTATGTCTCGCGCTCTACGAATTGTGCACCAACGCCATGAAATACGGCGCGCTGGCCAATGGCGAAGGCCCGGTGACGTTGTCTTGGGGCTGCGAGAACAGCCACTGCGTACTGGAATGGCGCGAAGCACGGCACGGCGACGCCTCGATAGAAAACTCCGGCTTCGGCTCGATGCTGATCAAGCAGGCGCTGTCGCGCGACCCGCGTACGCGCGTCGATTATGAATTCAGCCCCAGGGAAGTCGTCGCCGTTTTCCGCTGGCCGTCCTAGACGGCGTTATTCGCCGACGCGTTCGACGGAATAGCCGCGCGCGCGCAGTTGCTCGACCAGTCCATCCGCGCCCAACAAATGCCCCGCGCCAACGGCGACAAAGTCCACTCCTGAGCCCTCGAGTTCGCGCACCAGCACTTCCAACCAGGCGTTGTTGCGCCGGACGAATAGCGCTTCGTACACATCGGGATACTGCTCGCGCGTGTCGTCGATGACGAGCCGCTCAAGCACATCGAGTTCGCCCCGCTCCCACGCCGTCGTCATTTGGCCGATCATATCGGGGCCCTGTTCGGCTTCATGGATCGCCTCCAGCAGGAACTGGCGCTGCGTCTCTTCGTCCAGGCCGGCAAAAAAGCCCAGTTGCTGTTCGATCGTCTCGAATGTGCGCATGGTCTTGCCATTTGCGTCGCCATAAGCGTCCACAGCGCGATCGACCCCCGACATCGGATCGTATCCCGCGCGCATGATCGGCAGCAGTGTAAGGGTAAGCCCGGCCATCCAGGGCTGCATGGTTTCAAGGTGCGCACGTGAAATGCCGAGGCGCTGCGCCAGCGCATCGAGACGTTCGTTGTCTTCCGCGGTCAGCCATGATGACAATGGTTTGTCCGGCGGCGCCTGGCCCATTTGCGTCGCCAGCGCCTGCGCTTGCCGATCCGCCTCCGGCGAGATTTCGATTTCCGTCCATATCTCGTCTGCGGACGCGAGCGCATCGCGCACGTCCTGATCGCCCCAATCGGTGCCCAGCGGCCGAACGTGCACGGTGCCGTAAAGATACATGGTCGAATCCGCATCGCGCACAACGTAAAGCGCCGGGTCGAATTCCTCCTGCGCGCACGCTGTCGTAGCCAGCGCAGCAAAAGCGATGGCAGAAAGAAGCATCGTTCTGATCATCTGTCCCCTCAGCGCCAGCGCGCAAAATGCTTGGAAAGCTTCAGCCCCTGGCCTTGGTAATTCGAACCCGCCTCACCATAGAGGCGCTCAACCGGCCCGCATAGCGGCTCGAACACCAGTTTTCCCACCGGCTGGCCGTCGGTGACGAAAAACGGCACATCGCGGGAGCGCACCTCCAGCACGGCGCGGCCCTCGTTCGGCGCAACGCCGAAGCCGGGATCGAAGAACCCGGCATAATGGGCGCGGAATTCGCCGAGTTCGGTGCGGATCGGCGACATTTCCGCCGCTTCGTCGGGCGGGATGAGCACGTTTTCCTTGGACGCGAAGATGTAGAATTCGCCGGGATCGAGCACTACGCGGCCGCGCCTGGCTTCGAGCGGCTCCCAGTAGTCGCGCGGATCGTAGGCGCCTACCCGGTCGACGTCGATTACGCCGGAATGACGCTTGGCGCGAAAGCCGGCCGGCCCCTTAAGCGAGAGATCCATGGTGAAGTTCATCTCGCGCCTGGGACGCGGCGGTCCACGACGCAAACGCGCCTGCGATAGCCGAGTGCCGGTGCGCACAAGGATAGAGAACGTGCATGGGCTGATCTCGGCCCAAAGCGGGCCATGGTAGCCGGCGGGGATCTGATCGAACGATTGTGCGCCGTCGATGATGAGACGCGTGAACACGTCAATGCGTCCGGTCGAACTCTTGGGATTTGCCGCACCGTGTATGTGCTGCGGCAGCGCCAGCTCTTCCAGCACTTGAACGAGATAGACGCAGCGGGTTTCGAGCACGGCGCCGCCGGTCAGATCGATCTTGTGCATCACCAGCTCGTCGTCGAGCCGGTCCATCACCCGCGCGCCGGCGCCGGGCAGAAAGCTGGCGCGCAGGCGGTAGGCGGTTTCGCCGAGCCGCAGGTCGAGGCTGGCCGGCTGCAGCTGATCGTCCAGAAACGGCGCATCGGCGCCGATCCAGCCCTGCTGGATCGCCCGCTTCAGTTCTGTGTCTGGAAGGACGCCATGAGTGCTCATGATTCTCTTTCTAGCACGATGTGGCTGGCGTCCGCCCAGCGCGAGCCGGTAGAAAGGGCGCATGTACGAACAGGAAACGGCAGGCGTCTTGGTGCGGGTCGAGCCGCAATTCCTGCCGGAGGAATCCGAGCCGGACGAAAACCGCTTCGTCTGGGCCTACACGATTGAGATCGAGAACCGTTCGGCCGAAACGGTGCAATTGCTGTCGCGCTACTGGCGCATCATGGATGAGAACGGCTTGACGCAGGAAGTGCGCGGTCCTGGCGTCGTCGGCAAACAACCCGTGCTGCCCCCGGGCGCCAGCTTCCGGTACACGAGCGCCTGTCCGTTGGGCGCCCCCTCCGGCGTCATGGTCGGCGTCTATTCCATGTTGCGCGTGGCCGATGGCGGCGAATTCGACATCGCCGTGCCCGCCTTCCCGCTCGACAGCCCGCATCAATCCAAGATGGCGAATTGAGATGAGCGATTTCGCAGAAGCCATGCGCCGCGTAATCACCGGCGAAGACGAGGCCGGGAAGTCGGTGGTGATTGTCGAGGGTCCGCCTGCCGGCGCGTTCGGCGACCCCAATCTCGGCGGCCTGTTCGAAATCTGGCACGAGACCGTCGCCGGCGCGTTCGACAAGCACGACACCGCCGATCGCGGCGAGGCCAAGCCGACGCTCGCGCCTGCAGCGGGAAGAGTGAAGGTGCGCTGGTTCGCAATCGCGCCGGCGCCCGAAGGCGTCCCGCCCGAGGCGATCAAGCAGGTTGCGCGCCAGCGTTTTGCCGAATTCGGCGCCGAGCACGAACTGACCGATCAGGATCGCCATCCGGCGATGCACAAAACCGAGACGCTCGACATCGTCTGCCTGATCTCTGGCGAAGCCTCGCTTATCCTCGACAATGAAGAACGCCGGCTCAAACCCGGCAACATCGTCATCCAGCGCGGCACGAGCCACGCCTGGACCGCGCACGGAGGGCCTGCGTTGCTTCTGGCTGTGCTGATCGATCGGAGGGAATAAGAGGGCCGGGAACGCGGCGGCAGGACGACGCCGACTCCTATCCCCCCGCTCCCGTATTCCCCGCGCCGACCTTCTCCGGCGCGATCTGATAGTCCCGCGAACAGAACTGGCAGCGCGCGTGCAGGAAGCCGTCCGGCTCGACGAGATCGAGCAATTCCTGTTTCGGAAACTGCGCCATCACCTTGGCGAGGCGATGTTCGTTGCAGGTGCATCGATCTTCGAGCACGTCAGGCGCGGCCATACGCACGCCCTCCTCGTGAAACAAGCGATAGAGCAGCCGATCGACATCGAGGGCCGGATCGATCAGCTCGGTATCGGTCAGCGTCGCAAACAGGTGCGAGGCGCGCGACCAGTCTTCGGCGGTGTCGCCGCGCGCATAATCGCCGGCGACCCGCTGCATCAGCACGCCGCCGGCGCGCCATTGCATGTGCCCGGTTGCATGCGTCAATTCGCCGACCGCGAGGCGTATGCCGGTGTCGGTCTGCTCGCTGACGCGGAAATAGTTTTCCGCGCACGCCGCCAACGTGTCGCCGTCGAGCGGCACGACGCCCTGATAGGCGGTCTTGCCGCCGCCTTGATCCAGCGTCAGCACCAGCGTGCCCCCGCCTAGCAGGTCGCGTGGCGGCACGCGGTTGACGCCGGCGAGTTTTTCCCCCGCGCCCTCGGCCAGCCGCGCATAACCGCGAAGCCCCCCGCTGGTGTGTTCGGCCACCAGCAGCGGCACCAAACCTTCGCCTTGCGCCTGCACGACCAGACGCCCTTCCGTTTTCAAGAGCGAGCCCACCAGAGCCGCAAGCGTCAGCGCTTCGCCGAGCAGCATGGCCGCCGGGCGCGGATAATCGTGGCGATGCAGGATCGGATCGAGCGCGCCTTGGCCCAGACGCACAACGCGCCCACGCACCGGCGCAGCGTCAAGGCTGAACGAGGCGACAAGATCGCCGCCGGCCGGATCGGGTTCGCTCATGTCGGACGTGAGATGGGGCCGCGCAGCATGAACATCAAATGCCGCCAGGCAGCATGCCCAGACACCACAGCAGTACTGCTTTTTGCGCGTGAATGCGGTTCTCCGCTTCGTCCCACACGGCCGAGGCGGCGCCGTCGATCACCGCGCTGGCGACTTCTTCGCCACGGTGCGCCGGCAGGCAGTGCAAGAACACCGCGCCTTCCTTGGCTTGGCGCATCAGCTCTTCGTCCACCGCGTACGGCGGAAATGCGGCCATGCGCGCGTCTTTGTCCGCATCGCCCATCGACACCCAAGTATCGGTGACGACGACATCGGCGCCGGTAACCGCGCGCTTGGGATCCTGGGTGACGTCGATCTGCGCGCCCGCCGACTTGGCGGCGGCGATTTCCTGGCTGCGCGGCGCGTAGGCCGCGGGGGTGGCGATACGCAAGTTGAAGTTCAGCTTCTCCGCGGCCTGCACGAACGAGGCGCACACGTTATTGCCGTCTCCCACCCAGGCGACGGTTTTGCCCTCGATGTCGCCGAGCCACTCTTCAATCGTCATGATGTCGGCGACAATCTGGCAAGGGTGCGAGAGCTCGGTGAGCCCATTGATCACCGGCACTTCGCTGGCGGCGGCGAACTCCACCACGTCTGCGTGATTGTTGGCGCGCATCATCACCGCGTCGACCATGCGCGCGAGCACCCGCGCGGTGTCCTCGACGGTCTCGCCCCTGCCCAGCTGCATCGCCGCCGCATCGAGCGCGATGCTCATGCCGCCCAGTTGCGCCATGCCGATCTCGAACGACACGCGCGTGCGTGTCGAGTTCTTCTGAAAGATCATCGCCAGAGCGTGGCCGTCGAGCGGGCGGTCTCCGTCCGGTTTCGCCTTCGGCCAGCCGGAGCGCCTGTTCTTGCGCCGATGCGCTTCATCGAGAATGGCGCGCAGCTGCGTCTTGGTCAGCGCAGCGATGTCGAGGAAGTGGCGCGGCGCGCCGCTCACGCCCCCGCCTCGGCCATTTGCGCGGCGAGCACCGCGTCGATGGCATCGATGGCCTGACTCACCTGCGCCTCGTCGATGATCAGCGGCGGCGCAAGGCGCAGCACATTATCGCCCGCCACACCTACCAGAACTCTGCGCTGGCGCAGCTTGGCCTGGATCGACTTGGGATCGACCTTGAGCTTGAGACCGCGCAGCAGACCCTTGCCACGCGCTTCGACGACGAGATCGGGGTGACGATCCTTCACGCCCTCGAGCGCCTGGCCGAGAACATTGGCCATGATGTTCACACGCTCGAGAAACTCGGGCTTTGCCAGTTCATCGTAGCACGCGTTGCCGACCGCCATGGCCAGCGGGTTGCCGCCGAACGTGGTGCCGTGCACGCCCTTGACCATTCCCTTGGCCGCCTCTCGCGTCGCCAGGAACGCGCCCATCGGAAATCCGCCGCCGACGCCCTTGGCCACGGCCATGATGTCCGGCGCCACGCCGGACCATTGATGCGCCCACATCTTCCCCGTGCGCGCCGCGCCCGACTGCACTTCGTCGAAGATCAGCAGAAAACCGTTCTCATCGGCGAGCTGACGCAGGCCGCGCAGAAACTCATCGGTCCCCGCGCGCACCCCGCCTTCGCCCTGCACCGGCTCGACGATGATCGCCGCGGTTGTCGCGCTGAGGAGCGACTTCACCGAGTCCAGGTCATTGTACTTGGCTTGCAGGAAGCCGGGCAGGCGCGGCCCGAAGCCTTCGAGATAATTCGGGTTGCCGGAAGCGTTGATCGCGGCGTAGCTGCGGCCGTGGAACGAGCCCTCGAAGCCGATGACGTCGATGCGCTCGGGGTGGCCGCTGGCGCTGTGGTATTTGCGCGCGGTCTTCAGCGCGCCTTCGATCGCCTCAGTCCCGCTATTGGTGAAGAACACGAGGTCGGCGAAGCAGTCGCGCACATATTTGGCCGCAAGTTCCTCCTGGCCCCTCACCTTGAACATGTTGGACGTGTGCCAGAGCCTGGCAGCCTGCTCGGTCAGCGCTACGGCCTGGACTCCGCCGCCAGCTCCGGTGATTACTTCTCCGCAACATCAGTCGGTAACAG
>CAZHWA010000004.1:0-14595 GCA_964536175.1 uncultured Terricaulis sp.
ATCGCTTCCTGCTGCAAGTCGACGTGCCCTACCCGGATGCGGAGATCGAACGGAAGATTCTGATCGAGACCACCGGTCTCGGCGATGTCCAGCCACAGCCGGTGCTGAACGGCCAAGCTCTCATCCGCCTGCAGCAACTCGTGCGGCGCATGCCGGTCGGCGAAAAAGTGCTGGCGGCGATCCTTGAACTGGTGCGCTCGGCGCGGCCCGGCTCAAGCACGGATGCCCGCGTCAACCAGCATGTGGCGTGGGGCCCCGGCCCGCGCGCCGGGCAAGCCTTGATGCTCGCGGTGCGCGCGCGCGCACTGCTGCGCGGACGCTTGGCCCCGGCGGTGGACGATGTGGCGGCGCTGGCGCGCCCGGCGCTCGTGCATCGCATGCAGCTCTCCTTCGGCGCGCGCGCGGAAGGGCTGGATATAGACACGCTGGTGGATGAGTTGGCCGAGAGGGCCGCGTGAGCGCGGCCAGAAGCCAGAAGTCAGAAGCCAGAAGTCAGAAGCGCCTTCTGATTTCTGATTTCTGGTTCCTGATTTCTGCAAGCATGAGCGAAGCGAATGCTTGAGCCAGCCCGTCTCGATGCGCTGGCATTGGCCGGCGATCTGCCGGGGGTGCTGCTCGATGCGCAGCGTCTGGCGGCCAGCGCGCCGGGCTTTCACGGGCGCAGGCGCGCGGGGCAAGGCGAAGCGTTCTGGCAGTCCCGCGATCACCGCGCGGAGGACGGCGCGCGGCTGGTGGACTGGCGCCGCTCGGCGCGCGGCGATCGCTATTATGTGCGCGAGCGCGAACGCGAAGCGGCGCAAACGGCCTGGTTCTGGATCGACCCCGACGCCGGCTTCGATTGGTCCAGCGACGCGGCGCGGCCCACCAAGCTTTACCGCGCACGCACCTTGGCCTTGGCGCTGGCCATCCTACTTGCGCGCGGCGGCGAGCGTGTCGGCGCGCTGGGCCACCCCTCGCGCGCAGGGGCTCGGGCGGTCGATCGGCTTACGCTCGACCTGGCTCGAACGATGCGCGAGTCCGTCGCGCCGCCCAAGAGCTGCGTTATGTTCTTCAGCGATTTCTATGCGCCGGTCGAAGACTGGCGGACACGACTGACCGCAGCGGCCAGCGCTGGCGCGTCCGGCGCACTGGTGATGATCGCCGATCCGGCTGAAGAGGAATTCCCGTTCCGCGGCCGTACGCTGTTCCAGGCGCCCGGCTCGCGGCGCGAGGCATTGCTCGGCCGCGCTGAATCGGTGCGCGACGCCTATGCCGAGCGGCTCGAGACCCAGCGCCGCGCCATCCGCAGCCTTGGGGCCGAGTTCGGTTTCCCGACGTTGTTGCACCGCACCGACCACAGCGCTGCGCCCGCGCTTGCGATGCTGATCGCGCTTGTTTCGGAGCATTTCGCGTGAGTCTGGGACCACTGCTGTTCGGCGCGCCGGCGGCGCTGCTCGCCCTGCTCGCGCTGCCGGCGCTCTGGTGGCTGATGCGCGCGACCCCGCCGCCGCCGCAGCGCGCGCAGTTTCCGCCAACTCGGTTGCTGTTGGGCTTGAAGACGGAAGAACAAAGCCGTCAACGCGCACCGTTATGGCTCGTGCTATTTCGCGTGCTCGCAGCGGCGCTGTTCATTCTCGCGTTCGCGCGGCCGAGTCTGACGCCGAGCGCCGCGGAATCGGCGAGTGGCGGGCGCACTCTGATCGTCATCGACGACGGCTGGACCTCGGCGCCGTTCTGGAGCGAGGTGCGCAATGCAGCCAATGCTGCCATCGCCGAAGCCGAACGCACTGGCGCGCCTGTGTTTCTGCTGTTGACTGCGCCACGCACGCGCCCGCCAGATCCAGGCGAAGCCCTGACCGCTGCGGACGCCAAAGGACGCGTCGGCCGGCTCGAACCGCAGCCGTGGCGGCCAGATCGCGCCGACGCCGCGCGGCGCCTTGCAGAGACGCGCGGAAGCTTCGCGCGCATCGTCTGGATCAGCGACGGTTTGGACGATGCCGGCGCAGCCGCGCTCGCCGCCGAGCTGCAGCAGCGCGGACCCGTGACGGCGCGTCTTCCCGCGCAGACCGCGCGCGCGGTCGTCGCCGGTGCGGTGACGCCGCAGGGCGTTAGCGCCGACGTGCGGCGCGGTTTAACAGGATCGGTCGCCGGCGCCATAGCGGCGGAAACTGCGGAAGGCCGCTCGCTCGGCGCCGCCGAGCTGAACTTCGGCGCCGATGCGCAGAGTGCTGCCGCACAAATCGATCTGCCTCCGGAAATCGCAGCGCGCACCGCGCGCGTGCGCATCGTCGGCGAACAGAGCGCAGGTGCTGTACGCCTGTTGCCGGCAGGCTCGGCGCGACCGTTCGTCGGCTTGGTCGATCCGGGCGGCGCCGGCCAGCCGCTGCTCTCCGAACTCTTCTACCCAGAGCGCGCGCTGCAGCCGTTTGCCAGCCTTCGCCGCGGCGGCATTGGCGAACTGATCGATGCACGCGTTCAGGCGCTAATCTTGCCAGATGCCGGACGCATTGCGCCGACCGAACGGGCCGCGCTCGAACGCTGGCTTGACAACGGCGGCTTGCTGGTGCGCTTCGCCGGCCCCCGTCTGGCTAACGACGCGGACGAATATGTGCCAGTGCGCCTGCGTCCCGGCTCGCGCACGCTCGGCGCGGCGCTGGCCTGGGAAACCGCGCTCGCCGTGGCGCCGTTTCCGGATGCCTCACCGTTCGCGGGGGTGACGCCGCCAGCGGACGTTACCGTGCGCCGGCAAGTGCTGGCCGAACCGGCCTCGCTCGAGGAGGCGAGCGTATGGGCCACGCTCACGGATAACTCGCCATTGGTGACAGCGCAGCCGCGCGGGCGCGGCCTCATCGTGCTCTTTCACGTAAGCGCCGGACCGGATTGGTCCGATCTGCCGCTCTCGGGCCTGTTCGTCGAAATGTTGCGCCGTACGCTCGCGTTCGCGGCGCGTCCGGATGGCGCGGGCGAGCGCGAGATCGCCGGCGGCCCGTTCGTGGCTACGCGACTGATGGATGGATTCGGCGCGCTGGCGCCGGCGCCGCCGGATGCCCAACCCATTCCTGCCGACGCCTTCGCGAGCGCGCGGCCGTCGCCCGCGACGCCGCCGGGGCTCTATGAGCGCGCTGGCGTCTCCTTCGCCATCGACGCCGCCGGAGCCGACGAATCTCTCTCGCCCCTGCGCCTGCCGAGCGGCGTCGCGCGTGCCGGGCTTAGCGCCACCATCGAACGGCCGCTCTCCGGCTGGCTATTCGGCTTGGCCGGTCTCATGTTGACCGCCGACCTCTTCATTGCACTCTTTCTGATCGGCCGTTTGCCGCGCCTCGCGCGCATTGGCGCGGCTGGCGCGCTGATCTGTACATTGCTGGCCGGCGGAGATGCATACGCGCAGAACGCCGACCCCACGCAGGTGCTGCGCCTTGCCTATGTGCGCACAGGCGATGTTCGCATTGACCGGACGTCGGAGGCTGGCTTGCGCGCGCTCTCAGATGTGCTTACCGCACGCACCTCGGTCGAGCCTGGCGCGCCCATCGCCATCGATCTCGCGCGCGACAATCTCGCCGCTTATCCGTTTCTTTACTGGCCGGCGCCGTCCTCGCCGCAGCCTCTGTCAGACGCCGCCCTCGCCAATGTCGACCACTACCTAGCCATTGGCGGCTTGCTGCTCGTCGACACCCGCGACGCCGGCCAATCGAGCAATCGGCCAGCCGCCACAATGCTCTCAGGCATCGACGTGCCCCCGCTCGAACTGGTCACATCCGAGCACGTCCTGACGCGCGCGTTCTATCTGATGCGGAGCTTTCCAGGCCGTACGCAAGCCACGCAGCTCTGGGCCGAAAGCGCGTCGGCGGCGTCGGCGCGCGACGGCGTTGCCGCGATCTTCGTCGGCAATGGCGATTGGGCGTCGGCTTGGGCCGGCGATGCCAGCAGCGAACGCCAGCGCGAACTGGCCCTGCGTTTCGGCGTGAACATGGTGATGGTGGCTCTGACCGGGAATTACAAAGCCGATCAGGTGCATGTCCCCGCCCTGCTGGAACGGATGGGCCGGGATTGATGCGTGTCTTCGGCAACCAAGACCTCTCTCCCTTTAGGGCAAGGCTAGGGACGGGTGACAAACGCCGAGGAGCAACGTTGCGTGCGTGCGCACCAACTGCCGTTCTCATCCGGCACGCCCCCTCCTTGAACCCTCGCCCCGCGCGGCGGGGACATGGACGTCGCATATGATCGCCGGCTCGCGCATAGGCATCGATCCGGCGCTGCCGCTTGGCGTCATGATCGCGTTCGCGGCGATCGCCCTCATTGCCTTGACGATCTATATCTGGCGTGGCGGCGGCGCCCCGTGGCTGCGCGCCGCCGGCCTCCTCTTCCTCTTCCTTGCGCTGCTGCAGCCGCAATGGGTGCGCGAAGCGCGCGAACCGGCCGACGATGTTGCCCTTGTCATCATCGATCAAAGCGAAAGCCTGCTGCTCGCTGGCCGGCGCGACGCCGCGCGCGCCGCCGGCGAGGCAATGGCGGAGAGACTTTCGCGCGAGCAAGGCCTCGACGTGCGCGTACGCGAGGCTCGCGGCGGCGCCGACGGCACGTTGATCGTTTCCGCAATTGAGGATGCGCTGGCGGACGTTGCACGCGAACGCATCGGCGGGGTTGTCGTCGTAACTGACGGACAGGCCGCCGACGCGCCCGCCGAACCCCGCCGCCTTGCGCATCTGGGGCCGGCCCACGTTCTCATCGTCGGCGACCCCGATCGGGGCGACCGCCGCCTCGAACTGGTTTCCGCCCCCACGTTCGGCATCGTCGGAGAACCGATGCGCATCACAGCGCGCGTGATCGACAATCCCCTTAGCGCGCCTGTCCATATCGCGGTCAGCATAGACGGCCAACGCGTCGCGCAGACCACCGCCAGAGCCAACCGGGAATTCTCCATCGACGTGCGCCTGCCCAAGCGCGGACGCAACATGGTGATCGTCGAGGCCGAAGCCGGCGCGCAGGAGATTACGCTCGCTAATAACCGCGCCGCCTTCTCCGCCAACGGCGTACGCGATCGCCTGCGCGTGCTGCTTATCACCGGCGAGCCGCATCAGGGTGCGCGCGTCTGGCGCAATACGCTCAAGTCCGACCCTGCCGTCGATCTCGTGCACTTCTCGATCCTGCGTCCGCCGGACAAGCAGGACTTCACGCCGCTGCATGAGCTGGCGCTCATCCCCTTCCCGACCGAAGAATTGTTCGAACGCCGCCTTGGCGAGTTCGATCTCATTATCTTCGACCGCGCGCCGCGCCGCGGCATTCTGCAGGCCTATTATCTGTCGCAAATCGCCCGGCGCGTCGAACAAGGCGGCGCCTTGCTGATTACGGCCGGGGAAGCAGAAGCAGGCCTCGATGGACTCTATCGCACGGCACTGGCGGGCATTCTGCCTTCGCAACCGACCGGTTCAATCACGACGCAACCCTATCGCCCAGCGCCCACCGCGCTTGGGCAGCGTCATCCGGTAGTGCGCGGCCTACCTTCGCCCGAGCGGTGGGGTCGCTGGACCCGGCAAATCGATGCGCGCGCTACGGGGGGGCAAGCTGTGCTGCAAGGCGCGGGCGGGCGGCCGCTGCTGGTGCTCGATCGCGCCGGCGCCGGGCGCGTTGCGCAACTCTGGTCGGATCAGCCGTGGCTGTGGGCGCGCGGTTATGACGGCGGCGGCCCACACGGCGAACTGCTCCGCCGGCTTGGTCATTGGCTGATGCAGGAGCCGGAATTGGAAGACGAGCGCCTCGCGCTCGATCCGACGCCGCGCGGGCTCGAGATCGAACGCTCGACACTCGGAGATCCACCCGGTCCGGTCGAAATCGTGTCGCCGTCCGGCCAACGCATCACCGCGCCGCTGAGCCAAAGCGCGCCCGGCCTTTATCGCGGCGAGGCGCCGGCCGAGGAGCAGGGTTTGTACGAAGCGCGCAGCGGCAATCTGCATGCATTTGCGGCGGTCGGTCCGCTTAATCCGCGCGAAGCCACAGCGCTCGCGGCCAATCCGGACATCCTGCATCCATTCGCTGACGCCAGCGGCGGCAGCACATTCATGACCGGCGAGGACGGCCGTCGCTTGCCGTCGATCCGCCGCATCGATCGCGGCGCGCGCGCCAGCGGCGGCGACTGGATCGGCATCGAGCGTAACGGCGCCTATGTCGTGCGTGCCGCGCAGGCCTCGCCGCTCGGCCCCGGCTGGGCCTGGGCTGTCTTTGGCTTGGCGCTGCTGATGCTGGGCTGGCGGCGCGAAAGCGTGTGATCCGTTAGCTATGCGGAATGGACGGCAGCACCGGCGATCTGAGTTCAGCCTCGAAGTCGGACAACATGCCGACCAGCATGGCCGTGTGCGCGCCGGCGCCCCGCGTTAGCTCCGCTTCGATCATGCCCGCTTGTCGGCGACACACATCCAGGAACGCCTGGCGCGACAAGAGCCCGGCCTGTTTCGCTACGCGCCAAGCCGCGAGCATCGGCGCAGACGTGACAGACCCAGCGTCCGAGTTCTGCAACACGAGCGCATACGTGGGCAGGCCCGCTGCGAGCGCGACTTCCGGGCGCTGCATCGCCGCCACGATCTCGTCTTTCCAGCGGCGCTCCGAAGCGGCAAGGTTGATCGCATCCTCACGCAGCTGGCGCAACGAAGCATCGGCAATGCCTTGATCGTCGAGAACGACAGGCGCTCCCGCGCTGGTGTCGCACCGGTGGCCAGGGATACGCACGAATGCGTCCAGATTGCCGGCGAGCACGGAGAAGGGCCGCGAGTAGTGCATAGGAACAGTCCGGCACGTAAGCGGCCGCGCCTCGTAGATGCCGCACAGCGCGCCGGATAAGGCTGGACATCGCCCGGGCCGGGTATCGAGCGTCAGCGCAGACATGACCAGATGCAACGAGCGGCCACGTGACTTGTCGATGTCAGTTCGCGCCGCAAAGCGCTCGATGTGGCGACGCTGTTCTTCCAGCGCTGCTGCGGGCGGAAGACTGCTGCCTTGGTACGCGCTCCAGTGGGCAACACCCTTCGCGTTCTTCGCAAGCGGCAGACTGTAGACCCTGACGGACATGGTTGTGATGAACGTACCGGCAAGCTCGGTGGCTTCGCTCAGCGCCATCTCGGGCCCATGCGTGCAGCATCGCCCGCATGAGGTGCAGGCAAACCGCCGCACCGCACTAGACGCGCCCTCCGCAGCGGGCTTTGCGGCCTTAGGAGACGAGATCATGCGCGCTCCGGCATCACCATGCATAGGGATCGCGGGTAATGCCAGACTAGTCAGGCGCCGTGACTGCGCCGCGGACCCTGTCGAACCCTCCCGGCCGCAGTTCGAGCCACAGCAACCGGGCCGGATCGACGGGACCCGGAAGGATCACGCGATCTTTGGGAGCCTGGGTAAACCCCAGTGGCCTGAAAAAGCGTTCGCCGCCCACGACAAGAATACCGGCGCCGCCGCTGGCGCGGCATGCCGCAACCGCCGCGCGGGTGAGCGTAAGTCCGAGCCCTGCCGCCTGCACGTTAGGATCGACAGCAAGCGGGCCGAGAAAGAACACCTCCTCGCCTGCCTTCACACGCCAGATGCGGCAGACCCCGATCACCTCGCCTGCGTCGTCAAGCGCAACGCGCGACAATTCCGGCTCGGCCTGCGCCCCGCGTTCGCGGACGCGCTCGCTGGTCTTGGCGAAGCGGCCAGGGCCGAATGCGCGGTCGAGTGCGCGCTCGACACCGGCTGCGTGCTCAGGCTTTTCGGCTACAATCGCGTGGGCCAACCCAATCCCCGGCTGCGGCGCGAGCGCTTAAGACGCGACCGCGAACCCGTCAACGGATCGATGGCGCCACTTTGCGCTTGCGCCGATGTGCGAATAAGCGAAGCTGCCGCGGCGGGAGGTCGTCATGGTCGAAGCCGCGGTCCCGACAGCGCGCCTACGCGAGCGCCGCTTTTACGTAGTCATGGCCTTCATTTGCGCGGCCATCGCGTTCGGCCTGTTCTCGCTGACGTATTGGGGGCCTCTGCTCGCCGGACGGTTCACAGCCGCGCCCGTCGTGCACGTGCACGCCATCGTATTCTCGGCCTGGATTGTGATGCTGGTTGTGCAAAGCTGTCTCGTTGCGACCGGGCGGCTAGCCCATCACCGTGCCTGGGGGTTGGCGGGAGTTTCGCTGGCGACGGCGATGGTTTTCGTTGGGCTTTGGACGGCGCTGCATCGTGTCGCGACCGAAGTCGCGCGAGGCCACGCCGAAGCGTCCTACGCGTTCGCCATCATTCCGATCGGGGGTATCGCCTTGTTTGCGGTGCTCATGGTGTTCGCCTTCGCCAACGTTCATCGGCCTGAGATTCACAAACGGCTAGTGCTGGTGGCGACCCTGGGCATATTGCAGGCGGCGGTTGGGCGGCTGTTTTTTATATTTTTGCGCCCATCGCCCGACATCGTCCATCCGAGCGAGGGCCCGCCGCTGGCGCCGACTCTCACGTTGCCGTCGGCCGTGCTGGTCGATCTCTTGATCCTTGCGGCGATCGTCTACGATTGGCGCACGCGTGGCCGGCCGCACCCCGCCTATCTGATTGCCGGTGCGGCCACGGTCGCGGTTCAAGTTCTGTCGGTTCAGCTGAGCGGGACGGCCGCTTGGCGCGCGGTTGTAGAATGGATGCTTGGCGTGGCTGCCGGCGCCTAACGCCGCGCCCCTGTTGCGACTTGCGACCCGGCGCTGCATGGTCCGCCCCGCTTGGCCAGCTTGCGTATCCCTTCCCTCGAGATTTTCCGTCACCGCGCCTACGCCCAGTACTGGGTGGCGCGCTGGCTCGGCACCTTCGCGGTGCAGATGCAAATCACCGCGATGGGCTGGCAGGTGTACGATGCCGCGCGCGCCGAAGGGCAATCGATCGCGCAAGCGGCGTTCTTGCTTGGGCTTGTCGGCCTCGCACAATTTCTTCCGCTACTGGTGCTCTCGCTATTCGGCGGCCAAGCCGCCGACCGCTACAATCGGCGGCTTATCCTCGTCGCCTGCTTCGGCTCTAAGGCGCTGATCGCTTTAGGGCTTGCCGTTGCTTCGCCGTTCGGGCCGGACGTCGTCATCCCGGCAATCTTCGCCGCCGCCATCGTCACCGGGGCCACCAACGCCTTCATGCCGCCCGCGGCCAGCGCGCTGCTGCCGATGCTGGTGCCGCGCGAAGAACTGCCGCAGGGCATCGCCTGGTCGTCGCTCGCCTTTCAGTCCTCGCTGATCGTTGGCCCAGCCGTCGGCGGCCTCATCTACGCTTTCGGTCCAGTTGTGCCCTATTCCGCCACCTTGGCGCTGCTGGTCCTGGCCGCGGCGCTGATGTTGATGCTCAAAGCCCCAAAGCAGCCACCCGTAAAGGATGCGCGCACAATCGGAATGATCGTGGAAGGGCTACGCTTCGTGTGGGCCCACAAGATCGTGCTCGGCGCCATTTCGCTCGACCTCGTCGTGGTTCTCCTGGCAGGTGCAATCGCCCTGTTGCCGGTGTTTGCACGCGACATTCTGCACGCCGGCCCCAGCGAGCTTGGCATTTTGCGCTCCGCGATGGGCGTCGGCGCCGCAACGGTCGCGCTCTGGCTCGCCGTTAAGCCGCTACGCGCGCGCGTCGGCTTCTGGATGTTCGGCGCCACCATTGTCTTCGGCCTGGCTACGATCGTCTTTGGCCTCTCGCAATGGATGTGGCTGACGACGCTGGCGCTGGCGATCGCCGGCGGCGTCGACATGATCTCGGTCTATGTGCGCCAAACGCTGATCCAGCTGAATACGCCCGACGAGATGCGCGGGCGCGTCGCGGCGGTGAGCTTCGTCTTCATCTCGGCCTCTAACGAACTCGGGGACTTCGAAGCGGGCGTCATGGCGCGCATCTTCGGCCCGGTTCTTGCCGTCGCTTTGGGCGGGGCTGCGGCAGTCGTGGCCTCAGTCGGTTGGATTCGGCTTTTTCCCGAACTGGCAAAAGCCGACGGATTTGAGCCGGCCGCCCTTCCCCCCGAAGCGCAATCGGCGGTAAGCGTCGCACAGGAAACGGAGAAGGCTTGATGGGCGTGTTGAACGGCAAGGTCGTCATCGTCACCGGCGGCGGCAACGGCATTGGCAAGGAATGCGCGCTGCTGGCGGGTCGCGAAGGGGCGGCAGTGCTGGTGAATGATCTCGGGGCCGGCGTCAAAGGCGAAGACCCTGGTTCGGCCGGCCCGGCCGAGGCGGTGGCGCAAGAGATCCGCGCCGCGGGCGGCGCGGCCGTCTCCAATTCGGACAGCGTCGCCGATTACGACGCAGTCGCCGCGATGGTGGCGCAGGCCAAGAAGGAATTCGGCGGGCTGCACGCGGTGATCAATCCCGCCGGCATCCTGCGCGACGGGATGTTTCACAAGATGCCGCCGGAGGACTGGCGCGCCGTGATCGATGTGCACCTGCATGGCGCCTTTAACGTTACCCGCGCCTCGATCGAGCATTTCCGGGAACAGCAGGGCGGCAGCTACGTTTTGTTCACGTCCACTTCAGGTCTGATCGGCAACATAGGGCAAGCCAATTACGCGGCGGCCAAGCTGGGGGTTATGGGACTGTCCCGCATTATCGCCATGGAAGGCGCGGCCAAGAACGTACGCTCCAACATCATCGCGCCGTTCGCCTGGACGCGCATGATTGCGTCCATTCCGATCAAGGACGAGGCGAGCGCGCAACGCGTCGAGCGATTCAAAAAGAGCATGCGGGCCGACCAGGTGGCGCACCTGGCCGTGGCGCTCTGCGCCGACGACGCCAAGGACACGACAGGTCAGATTTTCGCCGTCCGCGGCAACGAGGTGTTTCTGTTCAATCAGCCGCGTCCGGTCCGCGGTATGGCGCGCATCGAGGGCTGGACGCCGCAGAGCATTATCGAACACGCGCTGCCGGCGATGAAAGCGAACTACACCGACGTAGGCGCATCCGCTTCGGTCTTTCCATGGGATCCTGTGTAGTGCGCACAATTGTTCTTAGTCTTCTTTTGCTGGGAGCCTGCGCCGCAATGGCGCCGCCGCCAGGGCCAACCTCCTTGGCCGGCACAAGCTGGATTCGCGTCGATGACGAACAAGCCAATCCCCACGGCGCGACGATTGCGTTCGAGGCGGCGCGCGCGTCCGGACATACCGGCTGCAATCGCTGGTTTGCCGCGATGACGCAGGCTGACGGCAGCCTGCGCTTCGGCGAGATCGGCACGACCCGGATGGCCTGTCAGACTGAGATGCAGGCCGATACCGAGCGTAATTTCCTGAGCGCGCTACGGGCCGCGCGCTTCGCCGATCGGGATGCGGACACGCTCGTGTTGCTGGACGAGAACCGGCGACAGATCGCGACTTTCCAGCGGATGAGCTGATGCGGACGCTGTTGCTGCCCTTGATCCTGGCGAGTTGCGCCCCGGCGGCCAACAGCACCTCGCCGCGCCCTAGACCGCTCGCGGGCACGCACTGGGTGCTGACCACAGACGGCGCCGCGACGGCCGGCGCCCCTACTCTGGAGTTCCGCGAAGCCGGACGCGCCAACGGCTTCACCGGATGCAATCAGTGGTTCGCCCAAGTCGACCGGAGCGATGGCGGACTACGCTTTATCGCAATCGGCATGACGCGGCGCGCCTGCGAGGACCCGGCCATGGAAACCGAGCAGGCGTTTGCCAGCGTGCTGCAGCGCGCCCACGCCGTGCAGGTGCACGACAACGAGCTCACGCTCACGGCCGAGGATGGCGAGCTTCTCGCCACGTTTGAGCGCGCAAACTAGGGCGCCGTCGGCGTAGTTGAGGCGCCGCCGGTCTCGACCTCGACCGTCGGCACGCGGAACGGACACCGATCTCGACCACGTTCGCCGGCGCAATTGACCACCGAGACCTCGCTGGCGCCCGGCGCGTAGACGACGAGCCAGTGCTCGTTCGGATCCATCGGCGCCCTGCTCAGCAATTCGCCGCACTGCACTGAATAGACGGCAGCCCCCTGGTAAGACGCATAGATCGAATCCGGCGACACGTTTTCGGGGATGATGCCGCGCGACGCCGTCTCGCGCACGTTCTGGCACGGCGGCGTCGTTTCTGGGTGCGATTGCTGATAGGCGATCAGATGCTGATAGGCCGTGATCAGCTGCTGTTCGCGCGGCTGCGCCTGAACCTCTTCGAACAGCGATTGCGGCGCCGGGGGCGCCTCTTCCTTCGGCGCTTCGGCCTGTCCGCAGGCGACGAGCGCAGCAAGGGCGCAGGCGACAAGCATGTGTCGTTTCATGTGAGCCTCCCTCGCTCAAGTTGCACTCGCTGAAGGCGCTCACGTCAAGCCCGGTTTCACGGCTGTGACTTGCACCGGGGACCGTATGCGCCACATTGCCATGCAAGAGGTGTTCAGATGATCGAAAAGCGTCCCTTCGACAGCCTGGGAAAATTCGACGCCGATTGGCTCGCGGCGCGCTATCACTTCTCTTTCGCCGGTTATCGCGATCCGGAGCGCGTGCATTGGGGCGCGCTGCGCGTATGGAATGACGATACGATCCAGCCCAAGACCGGTTTCCCGCCGCATCCTCACTCGGACATGGAGATCATCACCTATGTTCGGTCGGGCGCGATCACGCATGAAGATTCCATGGGCAATCGCGGGCGCACCGAAGCCGGCGACGTACAGGTGATGAGCGCCGGCCGCGGCGTCACGCACGCCGAGTACAATCTCGAAAACGAAGCAACAACGATTTATCAAATCTGGATTCTGCCGAAGCAGCAGGGCGGCGAGCCGTTCTGGGGCGCAGCGAAGTTTCCGAAAGCGGATCGGGCGGGCTCGCTCGTGACTCTAGCCTCCGGATTCGATGACGATCGTAAGGACGGCGCACTGCCGATCCGACAGGAGGCGCGCGTGCTGGCGGCGACGCTGAAGGCTGGCCAAAGCGTCGAATATGCTTTGGCGCCCGACCGTCGCGCCTATCTGGCGCTAGCCAAGGGCGCCGCAACCGTTAACGGCGTGGCGCTCAATGCCCGCGATGGCGCAGCCGTGCGCGACGAACAAAGTATTAAGATTGCTGCAAGCGAAGCCGCCGAGATCGTGCTCGTCGACGCTCCGCCGCTGTGAATCCACGGCGCCACCGGTCGCGGCCGCGACCATTTTGATTGCCAGATGGACCATGCGGCAAATCTGGCGGCGAATTTACCGCCTGTTTGCCAGCGGCGCCGTCTTTCCTCGATGGGGAGCAGACATGACGGCGCTGAACGACGTCCACGTGCTCGTTGTCGATGACAGCCGCCAGATGCGTCTGTTGCTGCGCAGCCTGCTGCGCGCCGGGGGCCTGACCAAGCTCAGCGAAGCCGAATCCGCAGAGGCGGCGTTGGCGGTCCTGCGCCGCCGGCGGGTGGACTTGATTATCGTCGACTGGATGATGCAAGGCGTCGATGGGCTCGCCTTCACCCGCAAGCTGCGCTGGGATAACGACAGCCCCAACCCCTACATGCCTATTTTGATGCTGACAGCCCACACCGAAGCATCGCGCGTGGCCGCGGCGCGCGATGCTGGGGTCACCGGGTTCATCAAAAAACCAATCAGCGCACGATTGCTGTTCGATCGTGTGGCTGGCGCCCTCAGCGACACGCGCATCTACGTGCGCACCGACGACTTCTTCGGTCCGGATCGGCGGCGGGGGACGTCGCCGGATTACGCTGGCCCCTTCCGCCGCGCGGCGGACCAGGGCGCGGTCGACACAGTGGACCTGGACGATTTGCGCGTTGCCTGACTGCGCGCGCCTCTTGCCGTTCGGCCCGAGCGCGCGCAAGGCTGCAGCCCATGCCCGGGGAGAGGTCCACATGCTGAAAGCACTGGCGGCGTTGCTGTTGATGTTGCCGCTAACGGGGTGCCTGGTTGGCGCTGCGGTGGGCGCGGCGGGCGCCGTTGTTGGAACCACAGCGGGCGTCATTGTCGGCACAACCGGTGCGGTGGTCGACGCCGTCATCCCCGACGGTGACGACGACGAAGACGACGACTAGAAATCCGGACACGGAGTGACGACATCGTGAATGGCTTCGCCACTCGAAGTCATGCATTTTAGCGTCTGAAACCTGGAGAGAATCTCATGCGCCTACTTCCCGCTTTCTGCGGACTTGCGGCGCTCGCTTTGGCGCAGAGCGCAGCGGCCGTCACCGTCGGCCCGGTCTCGTACTCGCCCGAGTTCGAAACCGAATTGCACGAAGAGCTCGGCATGCGCGAAGGCGAATATTTGCGCGAGCAAGTGCAGGAGGCCATAGGCGCGGCGCTCGCGCGCCGGGGCCTCAGTGTCGATAGTGGCGGCGGCGCCATCGAGGTGGTGATTGTCGACGCCGACCCGAACCGGCCCACGATGCAGCAGCTCGCCGACCAACCTTCGCTCGATTTCATCCGCTCTTTCTCGATTGGCGGCGCTGAGCTGCGTGCGGTCGTTCGCGGCGCCGACGGCCAAGTGCTGACTGAGGTCGATCATCGGCGCTACAATAGCTCGCTCGCGGAATTCCACGGCATGCCGCCGGCCGATACCTGGAGCGAAGCGCGACGGTCGATCCGCCGCTTTGCAGACAAAGTTGCCGACGCCTACGTCGCCCATGGCGGGCGATAGTCGGCGGCGCTAGGGCGGGTTCGGCCCCGAATCCCCGTTCTCGCCCCGCCCGCCCTGG
>CAZHWA010000004.1:14605-17128 GCA_964536175.1 uncultured Terricaulis sp.
CTCCTCGCTCATCGCAATCCGAGCAGCTTGTGGGTCTGCAGACTGAGCCGCCAGCGCGGATGGGCCAGACAATAAGCCGTCGCGGCCCGCGTATTCTCTTCACGCGCCGCGCCGTCCATCGGCTGCAGGAAGAAATGCTCAAAGGCGAGGGTTTCATAACGCTCCGGCACGGCCCCGGCTTGCGGATAGACAAGCTTCAGCTCATTGCCGCTGCGCTGGATGAACTCGGCCCCGGCTTTGGGGCTGACGCAGATCCAGTCTATGCCTTCCGGCGCCGCAATTGTGCCGTTGGTTTCGATCGCGATCTCGAATCCTCTTGCGTGTAGCGCCTCGATCAGCGGCGCATCGAGCTGCAGCAGCGGTTCGCCGCCCGTGCACACCGCATAAGGCGCGCCCCCGCCGGGCCAAAACGCCGCGGCTGCCTGGGCAAGCGCTTCGGCTGTTTCGAACCTGCCGCCGCCATCGCCGTCCGTACCGACAAATTGCGTGTCGCAGAATGTGCATGCCGCCTCGACGCGATCCCGCTCACGCCCGCTCCACAAATTGCATCCGGCAAAGCGCACGAACACCGCCGGCCGCCCCGTGCGCGCGCCTTCGCCTTGCAGCGTGTAGAACATCTCTTTGACGGCGTAGGTCATTGCGTTCGAGCTTGTCGCCAGCCCGCCCAGCCCTTGGCGCGCAGCTCGCAAGCCGGACAAACGCCGCAACCGTACCCCCAGGCATGGCGGTGTGCACGATCGCCTACGTAGCAGGTATGGCTATGCTCGACGATCAGCTGCACGAGTTCGTCGCCGCCCAATTCGTCAGCCAACGCCCAGGTCTGCGTCTTGCTGAGGCGCATGAGGGGCGTTTCGATTTTGATCGGCCGCTCGAAGCCCAGCTGCAGCGCCTGCTCTTGCGCGTCGATCGTTTCGCGCCGGCAGTCCGGATAGCCGGAAAAATCGGTCTCGCACATGCCGGCGACGAGCACATCGATGCCGCGCTGATACGCACGCGTCGCTGCAGTCGCCAGGAAGATGAGATTGCGCCCCGGGACGAATGTCGTGGGCAAGCCGCTGTCGCTCAGTTCAATGACCCTATCGCGGGTCAGCGCGCTTTCAGCCAAGGCGCCATAACCTGAGAGATCGACGACGCAATCCTCACCCAGCGAGCCCTTCCAGGACCAGGCGCGGAGGCGCTCCCGCAGCGCCTGCCGCTGCTCCATCTCGACGGCGTGGCGCTGGCCGTAAAAGAAGCCGATGGTCTCTACCCGCTCAAACTGGCGCAGCGCCCAGGCCAGACAGGTCGCGGAATCCTGCCCGGCGGAAAACAGAACGAGAGCGGCGCTCGACATTTGCCGCGTTATAGAAAGACAAGGAGGCGCGCGCGATGGAAACGGTCACGCTCTATTCCACTTGGCCGACGTTGGAGAGCGCTGAGGCGGCGGCGCGCGAGTTGCTCGAACAGCGGCTGATCGCCTGCGCCAACATCGGCCCTGGGGCGCGCTCGCTGTTCCGGTGGGACGGGCAGATCCAGGCCGAGGCGGAGGTCTTGATGTTCGCCAAGACCACGGCTGAGCGCGCTGGTGCGGCGCACAAGCTCCTGGTGCGGCTGCATCCCTACGACGTGCCCTGCCTGACCGCGCTGCCCGTGCTCACCGCGTGCAGCAGCCCCGGCTTCCTCGCCTGGGTCAGCGACGAGACCGCTCCGTCGCCGTAGCCACCATTACGTTACGGTAGTGTGACTGCTCTGCCGCAGCTCACAGCCGCGTGACGCGCGCGTCAAGTATTGGCGACCGGCGTGGTTGACAGGCCCGGCGCCGCTGCCTGCTATAGCGCCAAAGGCTGGGCGCGGGGACATCAGCCCCTGTTTGCCCGATTTGTGCCGATAGAGCTGCCGCGGCCGCCCAGAGAAGGCGGGCTGGGTACTGGGAGGACGGCGATGAAAGCTAAGTCGAATTGGACTCGGATTCTGCTCACGGGCGCGTCGCTCGCGGCGATGGGCGCGTTCAGCCCCGCACTAGCGCAGGACGATGACGTCTCGGACGAAATCGTCGTGACCGCCACGGGCCGGACCGCGGCGCTACAAGATGTCCCGGTGGCGGTCACCGCCGTCGCTGGCCAACAGATCGAAAATACCGGTGCGAACGACCTACGTGACCTGACCCAGGTTGCTCCTTCATTCTCAATGGGCACCGGGCAATCTAGCGCGACCGGCACCACTGCGCGCATACGCGGGCTCGGCACCGGCTCGGACAATCCGGGATTTGAGTCCGCCGTGGGCATATTCATCGACGGTGTCTATCGGGCCCGCGCCGGCGCAGCGATGGCCGATCTTCCCGAACTGGAGCGAGTCGAAGTTCTCCGCGGCCCGCAGGGCACGCTGTTCGGCCGCAACACGTCAGCCGGCGCTATCAGCGTCGTCACCGCCGGTCCGGACTTTGCGCCCGGCATGTCGCTTGAGGGCACGTTCGGCTTCGACGATCTCGAAGAAGCCGGCAGCCGCGCCATGATCAACGTGCCGCTTGGCGATACGCTGGCGGTC
>CAZHWA010000005.1:0-6311 GCA_964536175.1 uncultured Terricaulis sp.
GCAGCGCGCGCGCTGCGCGCGGCGGGCGTCCTCCAGGCCCGCGCGTCGGGCGCGGGAGCGCGCGCGGGCAGCCGAACTACGCGGCGATGCAGCCGAGAGCTCAACGCAAGCCCTGACGGAGCCTGATGATGTTCGCCTTTCGACAGCCGCCAAAAAGCTACGCGCCCGAGCCCGCCGACACGCCGCACATGCGCGCGCAGCAAGCGTGGGACCGGCGCATGGGCACAGCGGTACAAGCCGCGGTTACCTGGCGCTGGGTCGCGCTCGCTCTCGGCGCGCTTGCCGTGGCGCTCGCGCTAGGCATGACCATGGTGGCCCTGCAGAAGCGCACCTTCGTGCACGTCGTTGAAGTCAGCCCTCAAGGCGCCGTGCTCTCGGTCCGTCCCGCAGGCGGTGAGTACACGCCAACGGACGCGCAGGTCAGCTATTTTCTCGGCCATTTCGTGAAGCTCATCCGTGGCGTTCCTACCGACGGCGTCGTGCTCCGCGACAATTGGCTCGAAGCCTACCGCTTCCTCACCCCGCAAGCCGCGCAGCGTTTAAATGAGGTGGCGCGGGAGGAAGACCCGTTCTCGCTTCTGGGCACGACCGCTCGCACCGCAATCATCACCTCGATCGTGCAACGCTCGAATGAGACCTGGCAGGTGAGCTGGATCGAGGCGACACACGGAGCGAACGGCGGCGCCCGCAGCGCCTATACCGGCCTCTTCACCATTCGCTTCGAGCGTCCGCGAACCTCAGACGCGCTCGCGCGCAATCCGCTCGGGCTCTTCATAACTGAGTTTTCCTTCTCGCCGGAGGCGCCAGCGGCCGCGCTCCGCGGAGGTCAACAATGAGACATTCGCCTATCACCGCGCTTGGCGCCCTCGCACTTCTTTCCGCATGCGCGACATTGCCCATGGCGCCCCCAACGGGCGAAGCTCAAACCGCACAGGAAGCGGCGGATGTCGGCGTCACTGTTTCCGAGCTCCACATTGCCGATGACCTGACCCCGCCGGCGAACGTGCCGGCGCCCGCGCCTCGAGGCGCGCCGCGCACGGTCGAGCCCATCACCGCGCTCACAAGAGCCAATGCGGACGCGCGCCGCGGGCCGGATCCCGACGCGTTCGTCGACGCGACACAGATCTACGATTATGCGCCGGGCGCGCTCTATGAGGTCTATGCGGCGCCCGGCTATCTCTCCACTATTCTCCTGGAGGCGGGCGAAACCGTCGTCACCATCGCCGCGGGCGATACGACGCGCTGGATGGTGGAGGAGACCACATCCGGCGGTCTCGCCGCGCCGCGCGCATTGCTGCTGGTGAAGCCGCTTCGCGCCGGCATCCGCACCAACATTGTGCTCGCCACCGACCGGCGCACCTATCTGATCGAAGCGATCGCAGTTCAGGGCAGCGCCTATTCGGCGCAGACCGCCTGGCGCTACCCTGATGACGCTGCCCGGCCCAATCGGGCGAGCATCGGCGGCGTCGCGCTGGACGAGTTGAACTTTCGCTATCGTATCGAAACGGTGCGTGGCCGCGCGCCGCATTGGCGGCCTCTGCGCGTGTTCGACGACGGGCGGCGAACCTATGTCGAGTTTCCCTCCAACATTAGCGAAGCCCCGCCTCTCTTTCTTCGCGACGGCGCCGACGTCGCGCTCGTCAACTATCGCGTGGTCGGCAATCGCTATGTCATAGACCGACTGTTCGACGTCGCCGAGCTCCGGCTCGGAAGCCGACGTCAAACCATCGTGCGCATCAGCCGCGGAGGCCGCCGCACAATGGGGGGCCGGCGATGAGCGGCGAAACGCCCGCGCTCGACGGCGAGCAACCGGGGCCGCCGATCCAGCCGAAGGCGCACGTACCGCCCGTCACGGCCATTCGCGCCGCGCCGCCCAAGCCAAAGCGCCTCTCGCGCAAGACCTTGATGGCGGGCTCGCTCGTTCTGAGCGGCGTGGTCGCGTTTGCTCTCGTCAACGGCCTCTCGGACCGTGACAGGACCAGGGCGGCAACTGAAAACGCCCAACCGGTTCAGCCGGCATCACCGCCCGAGAGCGTCCGCATCGCGCAAGCAGAATATAGCGACGCCGACCTCCGGCCGCCGCTCGAAGAAGGCCACGATTTTCTCTGGGGCGATCATCGCGCCGACGGCGACGCTGAAACCATGGCTGCTGGTGCGCCTTCCGACATAGCCCCGCCAACGCCATCGCCGCTAGAGCTGGAAGCCGAGGCCGCGCGTTTGTCAGCCATTCGCTTCGGCGCTGCGTCCCGCCGCGCAATTCCTCATCAAAGCGAAGGCGCCGCCGCCACGCCAGGGCCGGGGTCGGCCTTCATCGCCAGTCAGCGCGGCCGCGACGACGGCGTGCTCGACGCTGGCTACCGCCCGCCACGTTCGGCCCACGCCATCCAAGCCGGCTCAACGATCTCGGCCGCATTGATCACTGCGCTCAATTCCGACCAGCCCGGCCGCGTCGTCGCGCAGGTGACCGAAGACGTCTATGACAGCGTCACGGGCGAGCATCTGCTCGTGCCGCAAGGCGCGCGCCTCCTCGGCGCCTACGACGCCGCCACCAATCATGGCGATCAGCGCCTGCTCGTGGTTTGGAATCGCCTCATCATGCCCAATGGCTGGTCGATCGCGCTGCGCGGCATGGCGGGCACGGACGCGGCCGGCGCATCTGGGGTTCGCGATAGGGTCGATACCCACCTTGGCCGGATCGCAGCAGCTTCCCTTTTATCGGGCGCCCTTTCAGTCGCCGCCAACGAGGCGGAGGATGATAACCGCAATCGTTTGAGTGAAAGCGTCGGCAACGCGGCCGCGCAAGAGGCGGCCCGCACAGGCGGACGCATCATCGACCGCGAACTCAACGTACGCCCGACGCTGCGCATTCGCGCCGGCGCTCCCGTTCGCGTGCTCGTCAGCCAAGACATAGTGCTGAGACCCTATCGGCGATGACGAAGCGCACGGGCAGCGGCGCAACGCATGAGGAAAACCAGGCCGATCTCTTCGCCGGCGCATCGCCGCCCGCGGCTTCGCCGAAGAAGAAGCCCGGCGCGGCACGGCGTCCGGCTTTCGCGAAAGCAACGCAAACGCCTGCTCAGGCGCGCGCCATTCCGCGCGCCAAGGCCGCCGAGCCCGACGCACTGCTCAACGTTCGCCAGGCGGCTGAGCGGCTCGGGCTATCGAAATCGACGCTCGATAAGATGCGCATCGCCGGCAAAGGGCCGCGTTTCATAAGGTCGACCGACCGGGCGATCCGCTACGATCCCGCCGACCTCGACCGCTGGATCAATCAGCGCCGCTCCCAGCCGGACTGATCGCTCGCGAAAGCGATCGAAGCCCGAAGGGCCGAGACGCGCGCGGGCGCCTTCACCGGGCGCGCGGCTCGGTTCACGAGAGCGCGTCCCGTGCGCGAAGCGCGCGGGTTCGCCCCTTACATCCATCCCCTCTTCCACACCGCTCTCCACGCCGGCGACCAGGGCGGTTCGACGATCGGATAGTCCGGCCCCAACAAGAACCCGCCGCCCGGATCTTCGGCGATCACACAAGCTGGCCGGGAATCTGAAATCACGTGCACGCACGCAGCGCGAGCCCCACACGTGCTGCAGCGAAGGTCGCGCGCGATGTCGCGCGCAAACGTGCGATCTCCCCAAAGCCTCAGCGCCGCGTCCAATCTGAGCCGCGCGACGCGATGGCAGCGCGTGCAGCTGATCGACAATCCCAGGCCCGTTTGTAAGCCCAAGCGCACGCCGCGCTCTTTGCCGTTGAACCACACCATTGCGGGCGGGGTTTTGAGCAGATCGCGCTTGCCTGCTCCAGCAATTTGTGCTTGTTTTGTTCTCGCACTTGTTGGGGACCGGTTGGCTTGCGCCTGGCGCGCCAATCACGTCGAGACATCAGCGCCCCGCTTTTCTTGGCTTTCGAGAATGGCGCTCGCTGATGAGCCGGCTCTATCTGACCGCGCGCGAGTACGAGGCGCTGCTGAAGAAGCAGGGCGGCGTCTGCTGCGTCGAGGACTGTGAAGAAACCGAAGATCTGATCGGCGAGCACTCGACGCCGAACGTGTGGCGCCGCGGCAAGCCGGATCAGCTCATGTGCGCCAAGTGCCACAAGGTCAAAACGCTCCGGGACATCAAGGCGATCTGGAAAGTGAAGCGCCTCAACGGCCAAGCGCTTTCACAATACGAGCGGCGCAGGCGCTACGGCGCGCAATTACGCGGGCCTCCGTTCAAACATCCCAATCGCAAAACCGGAGCGGGCGCATGGAAGCCTTGATCGTGCCGCTGTTTGGCCTGGTCGCGATTTTGCTCCTCGAAGCCGGCCATTGGATCGCGATCGCCGTGACGCGCAGGGCGGCGGTGATCGCCGCGGGCGCGCTCGCCGGTTGGCTTGCCGGCCGAAACGGCGCCGCGCCGCTCGAAGCGTTGCGACTTGGCGTCATCGTTTGCCTCATTGCCCGCCATCGCCTGAAGCCGCGCTGGCGGCGCCAATCCAGCGACGAGGGTTGGCTATGAGACGCGAGCGCTGGCCAACGCGCGAAGAACGCGAAGGCATGCGCGAAGACATCGCGGAAGCTGGCGGCGTCAGCGCCTGGATTCGCGCCGGCTCATCGAAGAAAGCGCAAGCGGCGCAGCGCGCCCGGATGGCGGCGATGAACGCGCTCGCCGAGCGGCTTGGCCAGGCACGTCCCTATCCTGAACTCGATAGCGATAAGAAGGATGCCGGAGAGTCAGAATAAGCCGGCGCCAAGCGACGTGGGGCGAGGCTCGAGTCCCGCGGCTCGGGGACCGTGAGACGGCGCGCTACTTGATGTAGCCGCCCACATACTGCGCGGCCTCGTCACCAGAGAGGATCTCGAGCGCATCCGTCGGCAGCACCCTCGCCTGGATCTCTTCGATCGCGTCGGCAGGAGCGTTGAGCCATTCGTCGCACTCAGCGTCGCTGCGCAACACGACGGGCATCGCCTTCGCATGCACCGGACGGACAAGTGCGTTCGCTTCCGTCGTTAGAAAACTGAAGACTCGATGCGTGCCGATACTAGGCTCTTTCTTCGAGCCATAGTCTCCATACCATTCTCCGCAGATGCCGGCGAAGAAGAGCACGCTGCGATCAGGCGGAGCGAACCAGCGGATCACCTTGGCGCCCTTTGGCGAATTGTCTTCGTATTCGCTGAAGGCTGTGAACGGAACGAGACAGCGATGCTGCTGTCCAAGCAGCGGACGCCAATGCGGGCTCTTGGTGTTGCGTATGTTTGTGACCGGGGCGTTTCCTGTCTGCGGCGGCCCCGGCAGACCCCAACGCATCTTCGCCCATTCGAGTTCGCCGCGCTCGCCCAGCTTCAGAACTGGACCGAAGCTCTTAGGAAACACTTCGAGCACGGCGTTGCCGAGCATCGGGTTGATGCGCGTCTCGCTCCATTCATCGAAACCGTAATAATCGCGCTCCTTGCCGGACTTGCGAATGTCGGAGGCGTAGCGGTTGCACATGTTGCGCGCCCTTGTCCCTCAGAGGTCGAGCGCGTGAGCCATCGGCATATCGACATAGATGCCGTCGCCGCGGGCGCTGGTGAACATGCCGTGACGGTTGAGCAGATCCTCGGCTACCGCGATCAGCGAATCATAGACTTCGAGCCCGGTCCAGGTTGTCAGCGTGTAGAAGGGCTGCACTGCCTCGCAGCAGGCGTCGATCAGCCATCCGGATGGAAGCTCGCGCAATTGCGCAAGC
Organism: uncultured Terricaulis sp.; assembly: GCA_964536175.1. GTDB lineage: Bacteria > Pseudomonadota > Alphaproteobacteria > Caulobacterales > Aquidulcibacteraceae > Vitreimonas. Next base: position 5,704 of record CAZHWA010000005.1, read on the forward strand.
CGCGCCTCGTATTGCGCAGCGAGTTCGGGCCAATCGTCGGCCGCTGAGGCAATCCAGTCGGCATGCCCGAGCGCATAGCCCAGCGACTGGAACAGGAAGCGGTAACGCTCGGCAACGATCGGCCAGTACACTTCCATGTCGCCGTGGATGCGATATTCGATGCGAGCCTTGCGAACCTTGTCGTCCACGTCCACCAGCGCCTTCGCCAGCATGTCGAGCATCAGAAGGCCATGTTCGGGCGCCGCCCAAGCCGAGCGTCGCTGGGCGGAGTATTCAGACTGGCAGGAATTGACGATGTTCTGCAGCACCCCGTCGCGACCATCGCGCGGTTTGGCCGCGCGCCATCCGCCCGGATACGTGCGGGTGAAGAGTCGCAGATCGTGCACGTGAACAAGTTCGTGCACGAACGTGTGCATAGCGAGAGCGTGGTCGGGATGATCGACATCGAGCACGCGCCGCACCAGATGGGTCCAGATCACGACCACATTCCAGGGTTCGTCATCGCGCAGGACGTGAACCGCCATGGCGCCGCCCTCACCATACTCGTTTGAAGTCGGCGTCGCGGCAGGAAGATCGCCGCCGCGATCAATGCTGGCGAGCGCATCCGC
>CAZHWA010000005.1:6321-17079 GCA_964536175.1 uncultured Terricaulis sp.
TCGAGTCGACTGAGATCGACGAACCGCGAGATGCCGCGGACGACGCCGGCAACACCCTCGGCAAATGATCTTGCCTCGGCCTCGTCTTCATTCTCCCACCCGCGGATGGTGACGGCAAAGCCGGGGCTTAGCGTGGGCTCCGGCGCCTCGTCCGGCGCAACGTCGTCGTTCGTTTCGTCATCCATCCTGGTCCTCCGGACCGTCCACGCCCTCGTGGTGGGAAAGCGCGTAGAAGCGATTGAGGATCGCGATCCCCTCGTCCTTCGTAAGCGGCACACCAAAGGATTTGGGGTCGATGGGCCCAGGTTTCACCATCTCGATAAAGCGACGTAGATCGGCCTTGACCGGATCGGGCAATGCCAGTTCGCCTGTTGCCGGCAAAAGCTGGACGAGACGGAAGACGTCGTTGCGATGTTTCTTGATGTCGTCGCTGTCGACCTTTTCGCCTTGCGCCTTCCGTTCTGAAAGATCGAGGAACGCGCGGGCCTTGAACGGGATCAGAACGTTCGGCCCCAAGATCGAAACGCCCTCGACGACCTGACGTCGGCTCTGGAGGAGCGGGTAGTAATCGGCGTCAAGCAGCAGCGCCGAGAGAGAAAGGATCGCGTCCTCGACGGTGAGGCGTACGTAGCGGTCGCCTTCTGGCAGGTCGAACGCCGCGCTTGGACGGGCGAACAGTTCGATCATGTGGGGGAACGTGTCGTCGGTCGGTTCCTCAAAACGGTAGAATTTGCGCTCCTCGTCATAGACGGCGCGCTTCTGATAGCCCGCCGCGTCGAGAAAATCGGCGAAAGTCCTCGCGAAGGCCGCGTCGACGACCTCGACGCAGAGCACGATGTCGAGGTCCTTCGTGGCGCGGTAGTCGAGCCCGGCCTTAGTAAAGAGCAGGTCGCAGGCAGCGCCTCCGATCAGCACGTACTTGTCGGCGTGCGATTCGAAGTAGCGACGGAACGCATCAATCCCGACTACCATGCGATGTCCTGCACGAGCTGGCGCGCGGCCTGCGCCAGACGCTCATCGGTGTCGTTCCAGTAAATGGCATGGAGCGAGAGCCTGTCGACCACGTCGCCGGTGGCGAGGCTGGCCGGATCGTAACGCCAGGTCTCGATCAAGGCCTCAGCCTCGTCGATGTCATTGGTCTCTTCGATGTCGTGACGGGCGAAGAAGTGGATCCAGTTGTTAGCGGCGATGGCGTAGGTCGGCAGACGCGGCGGGTTGAGATCTGTCAGCGCCGCCAGCGCGCTTTCGCCGGCAAGCATCAGCGGCGGCGGTTCGCCCCTGAACATGACGCCATGGCGGCCCCGCACGGGAGAACGCAGCAGCGTACGGCTGAGTTCGATGAGCGCGCCTGGTGCGGCAGTGTAGCTGATGGTCTTTTCCCGGCCGCGCTTTTCGACGCGCGCAAGGTTGCGCGCGGCAAGTTCATCGAAGGCGCGACCAACCGACATCGCCGAGTAGCGCATCTCTTCGGCAAGCGCGGTCGGCGTTACGCCCTCATCCCGGCCGGTGAGGATGTGATGAAACAGGACGGCCTGAGCGACCGGCGAGAGATGATCGCCACGCACGCGCTCGGGCGGACGGAAATGCTCGCGCAGATCCATCGCGAGCTGCGGGACATAGAGTTGATTGCCCGGCACAGCGAACGCGACGCCCAAACCAATGAGGCGCGCGCGCAGAGTCGAGGTGAGATAGCGGCTGGCGAAAATGACGACGTAATCCCCTGCCGCTTCCTCAATCGTCGCGACATGCTTGGCGATGTCGGCGGGCGTCAGCGGCGCGTTCGTCCTGGCCAGCATGAAAAGGCAGCAGCGCTTGGCGATGCGGGTGTTGTAATAGCCGTAACGGCGGTTGAGGAAGACGGGCAGCGCGTCGGCCCCCTCCCACCGGCTAAGGAGGATCGGCGTGTGCAGGAGCGCAACGAGATAGGCCTCCAGCGCATTGGCGAAGGCCTCGTCGGGTCCGGCAGGTGGGCGACCGTTATCTAACATTGTTCTGAATGCTAACATTCATCGCGTTACTATTCAATTATGACGTTACTATTATGTTTTATAATAGATTATTCCGTGTCTGGGTCCGCTGCCCCCTCCGTCCCGCTACAGCGCGTCTGCCTCGTGCCAGCGGAACATACGCGGAACATGACTGCGGCTGAGAAGGCAAGATGGGTGCGGGGCTGGGCCGCGGTTCCTGCGAAGACCAATTGACTCAACGCGCGTCCACGTTTGCGCTGGATTTCCGCTTTGGCTTCGCGCGCACGATACTCATCAAGTGCGCTTCCCACAGTTCCAGCGCCTGTCGTTTCTGCGGTTCGTAGTCAAAACGGTTGTAGATTTTCGTGACCTGCGGTCCTGGCGGCGTGTGATTCAGAATGCGGCTGATCACGTCTCCCGAAACGCCGATCTCCGCCATCATAGTCGCGCCAGTCCGACGCAAATCGTGAACCGTAAGATCTCCTGCCCCCACGTCCTCGCGCAACCGGATAAAGCCGCGGGTGAGCGCATGACCGGTCGACGCGATCTGCCGCTTGCGGCCGGAGAACGCTTGGTCCGTGCCGGTGTGCTCGAACCCGGCCTTCACGATCTTGAGCGCCAGCGGCGCGAGCGGGACCACCTGCGGCGACTTGTTCTTGGTGCGATTGCCGGGGATCGTCCAGCGTTTGGCCCCGAAGTCCACCTCGGGCTTGCTAAGGCCCGCGACCTCGCCGCGGCGCTGGAGCGTCAACATGGCGAGCTGCAGAGCCTGTGCGGTTGATCGGCCTTGCGGGTTCTTGGCCATCTCCTCGAGCGCCAGCCAAACGAGCCGGAGTTCGTCTTGCGTGGCGACCCGCTCCCGGCTCCGGATCGCCGGCCCGGCGTATCCCTGCAGCGGGTTGACGTCGATCAGTCCCCTCTCCAGGGCGAACGCCATGATTGCTTTGAGCGCCGAACAGGTGTTGCGCGCCGCGCCGGGAAATCCGTCTTCCTCCAGGCCCTCCACGTGCTTGCGCACGTGATCCAAGGTGATGAGCGCCAGGCTCTTGTCGCCAAACTTCGGCTTCACGTGGGTCCGGATCGTCGACTTCAGTCGCATCAACGTGCTTTCGCGCATGCGCCTGCGGGCATCCGCCAGATACGCATCGAGGATGCGTTCGACGGTGCGCTCCTTGCGGATTGCGTTCTGGCGGCGCGCCTGCTTGCGCTCCTTGGCGAGGTCGCGCCCCTCAAGCCGCGCGCCCGATCTCACCTTGCCGGCGTGGTCGCGCGCGAGTTCTGGCAGCACGCCGGGATAGTCGCCAAGCACGACTTCCGTTGGGGAACCGCCATCGGGCGTGTAGCGCACCGACCAGGTCTTGCGGCCCGACGGGGCGACCATAATCGAGAGCCCGGCGATCTCGCTGTCGAGCACGCGATAGCGACGCGCTTCGGGCTGCAAGTCCTCGATCGCGCGGCGCGTTAAACGAAGCTTGTGATTGGATGGCCGTGGCAACTGATAAACTCCACTGAATCCCTCAAATCCCATTCCTGTCCCATTCGCTGCAGAGGCAAGCGTAGGGAGCGAGAGGGACAGGTAGGGTCCAGCTAGTGAGAAAAACCCATGCGCGACAAGACCATGCGCCGCTCGCGCGGAAAAACCGCAAGGCGCCGCAATGCGCATCGAAAAACGGCAATAATTATTCAACGTCACCGAAGACGCCGATCTCGGCTATCGGTTCGCCCGCGACGGCTACAGCAGCGGCGTGATCGGCCCGCCCACCTTCGAGGAGGCGCCGATTACTTTCGGCGCCTGGCTCAATCAGCGAACACGCTGGATCAAGGGCCACATGCAGACCTGGCTGGTGCTGATGCGCAACCCCGTGCGCACCGCTCGTGAAATGGGCGCAGGCGCATTTGCATCGATGCAGCTTCTGCTGGCCGGCGGCATCGTGGCCAGTTTCGTGCACGGCCCGCTCGCCTTCATCGTGTTGATCGCCGCACTGTCGCCGTACGATCTGTTGGGAGCGGAGGACTTTATTCTCGCTGTCTGCGGCTACAGCGTCGCAATACTGGCCGCGCTGACAGCCTGCGCGCTTTCGAACAGCCTAAGCCATGCGCGTGCTGCGCTGACCATGCCATTCTACTGGCCGCTCGCGTCGATTGCGGCGTGGCGCGCGTTCTTTGAGCTGCTGTTCCGTCCTCATCATTGGGCCAAGACCGCGCACGGGGTTTCGCCCCGATCGCCGATCGTGCATGGGCGGATACTCGCACTCAATCACCGCAGCGCTGCGCGCAGCCTTCCCATGCTTTCGACGTCGCCTTCTGCACCGGCTTAGTTGTTGCAACCTTGTTCACGCGGGTTCATGAGGTCTTACCTCAGCGCGCGGATCAATACTCCATTCACGTCTTCGTATTCGCGCGCATGCAGCAATTTCGTTCTATAACGGCACAAAACGCCGTAACACGAACGCCTGCTTTACGGAGCGCCCCTAGCCTTCCCCGGAAATTAGCCATCGGGGTGGGCGGTGCAATACTTCATCAACCATGCGGCCATCGAACGCGCCTTTGGCGAGGTTTTCGCAGGCGCACATGCGCGCCTCTACCTGTTCGGTCTCGTCGCAATACTCACGTCAGCCGCCGCAGGGCTCGCGCCAGCTGCAATCTGGCTCGGCGCGATGTTGCTCATCGATGAAGCGCGGCGCGTGCTCGCCTCGCGCCTTGCCGTGCTGACGCCGGCGCAGGCGAGCGCCGCGCGCATTGCCCTCGATGTGACGGGCGCGGCCAGTCTCGCCGCCGCACCGGCGATTGCCTGGTATTCAAGCGCCGCCTTCGGGCCCGCGCTCGCCGCAATCATGCTGTGCACTCTGGTCGCGGATGCGGCGTTTTCTGGACGGCGCGGTCGTCTTTATACGCTTGCCGTGTGCGCGCCCTATGCGCTGCTCGGCGCTGCCTTCCTGTTCAGCGCAACCGGCTCGGCGATGGCCGTTCTCATCGCCGGCGTCGGCATTGCCTATATTTTCCTGTTCGCGACACACCACGCGCACGCCGCCGCCCACGCGCGCATGCAGGACCTCGAATGGGTGCGCCAGCTCAACATGAGCTTCGGCGATTCTGACTCCGCCGCATGGGAGATCGACTTCACGCGCGAACGCCTGATCGGCGGCGCACGGCTGAGCGCCGTAGTCGGCGCGCCGGTCTCCTATCGCGATGTCGTCGACGCCAGATTCGCGGCGCCGGAAGACCGTGGACTGGTAAGAGCTGCTTTGGCGCCCGAGCGCGGCGCTGTGCGCCGCATCGCCTTGGAGCACGACGTTGTCCGCAGCGATGGCGCACGCGTACGGCTTCGTCATCAGGGCTTCGTGCGTACGACGCCGGACGGCGCGCCCGTACGCCTTACGTGCGTCACGCGCCACAGTATTGCAGCGCACGCCGCGCCGGCCGCTGAGATCGTCACACGGCATGCCGCCGCGGCCCTCAGCGCGCAGCACGAGACACTGAAGAAGCTCAGCAACGAATTGGCGGCGCCGCTCGATGCCGAAGTCGAGACGCCGGCAGCGGCGCATTCGGCCGAACTGGCGCAGATGATGCGCATTCTGGCCGATCACGCTGCGGCTGTGGAGCGGGGCGTCGACGACCTTGCCCACGCACGTCACGAGGCCGAAGCCGCCAACCTCGCCAAGTCGCAATTCCTCGCCAATATGAGTCACGAGCTGCGCACGCCGCTCAACGCCATTATCGGCTATGCCGAGATGCTGCAGGAGGACGCGGAGGACGGCGGCGACAGCCACGCGGTGCAAGACCTCCATCGCATTCTGGCGGCGGCCAAGCATCTGCTCAGCCTGATCAACGAAATCCTGGACCTTTCCAAGATCGAATCCGGCCGCATGGATGTGGCGCAAACCGAATTCGATCCCGTCGAGCTGCTCGAGGATCTGATAGATACCGTGCGCCCCCTGACGGACAACAATCGCAACACGCTGACGTTGACCGGCGCCGGAACCAAGCGCGCCAACACCGACGCCATGAAGGTGCGGCAATGCGTGCTCAATCTGCTCTCGAACGCCGGCAAGTTCACCAAGGACGGCCGCATCGAACTCGAATACGGCCAGCGCCCGTACAATGGCGTCGAGCAGCTGTTCATCACCGTGCGCGACACCGGCATCGGCATGTCGAAGGAGCACATGGGCCGCCTGTTCCAGCCCTTCGTGCAGGCCGATCCCTCGATCACCCAGCAATATGGCGGCACCGGCCTCGGCCTGACCATTACCCGCCGCTTCGCTCAGTTGCTCGGCGGCGATGTCACCGTAAAGAGCACGCTCGGTGAAGGCTCAACGTTCACCTTGCACGTGCCGGCCGATTTTGCCGACGCCGCGGCCGCGCTTGGCGCCGCCGCCAAGGTCGACGAGATGCAAGGCGCCGAAGACGCCCCGCTCGTCATTGTGATCGAAGATGAGCCGGATGCACGCGAACTGGCGGCGCGAGCGCTGACGCGCGCGGGGTTTGCCGTGCAGGGCGTCGGCGGGGGCGAAGCGGGCCTGGCGCTCGCGCGCAGCAAGAAGCCGGCCCTGGTGCTCTTGGACATCTTCCTGCCCGACCGTTCCGGCTGGCGCGTGCTGCAGAGCCTCAAACACGATCCCAAGACCCAGGACATTCCGGTCGTCGTACTCTCGGTCAACGAAGATCGCGCACACGCCATGGCGCTGGGCGCAGCCGAACACATCGTTAAGCCGGCCGATCGCGACATGCTTGCCGCCACCGTGATGCGCTTTGCCCGCAAGCGGCCGGCGACAAAGCAGAGCCTGGCGGCGGCTGAAGCGATCGTTCGTAAGAACGCCGGCTAACGCACCGCAGCCTGGTTCACCCCCGCGCTGCGTGCGCCGCAAGCGCGCGTGCGACAACTTCCGTCACGCGCTTGCCGGTCGGGATATGCAGGAACTCGTTCGGCCCGTGCGCATTCGAATGCGGACCGAGCACGCCGGTGACGACGAATTGCGCGTGCGGATAGCGCTCGCCCAGCATGGCCATGAAGGGGATTGAGCCGCCTTCGCCCATCATCGCCATCGGCCGGCCCCACGAGGCATGCGATGCATCGTCCAGCGCCGCCTCCAGCCACGGCGCCGTCTTCGGCGCATTCCAGCCGGTTCCCGGTTCTTCGCCGTCGAATCTCACGCGTGCGCCGTAGGGGGGATCGGTCTCAAGAATTTGCTTGATGCGCTTTGACGCCATCGCCGCATTGACCGTCGGCGGCAGACGCATGGATAGCTTCGCTTCGGTGAACGGGCGTAGCACATTGCCTGCATTGCCTGGAGGCGGGGCGCCGGCGAGGCCGGTGACGGACAGCGCCGGCCGCCAGGTGCGATTGAGCACGAGCTCGGCAAGATCGCTCGCCGCGGGGCGCATCCCGTTCACGAACGGAAACTTCGCATGAACCTGCTCGCCGAGCGCGTCGGCGGCGATCTTGGCTTGCGCCGTCCGCTCGGCCGGAATCGGCGCGCGCAGCTCTTCGACAAGAACCTCTCCGCTCTCGACATCCTCCAGACGGGCCAGCAATTGGCGCAGGACGCGGAAACTCGACGGCACGACGCCGGACGCATCGCCCGAATGTACGCCCTCCTCCAGCACCTCGACGCGCAATGTGCCTCCGACCATGCCGCGCAGCGACGTGGTCAGCCACAGCCGCTCGTAGTCGCCGCAGCCGCTATCAAGGCAGACGACGAGCGAAGGCGAGCCGATGCGATCGCTCAACGCTTCGATATAATAAGGAAGGTCCGGCGAGCCGGATTCCTCGGACGCCTCGATCACGATCACCGCGCGCGCATGCGGCACATTCTGCGCCTTGAGCGCAAGCAACGCCGCCAGCGCGCCGAACATCGCATATCCGTCGTCGGCGCCGCCGCGTCCGTAAAGCTTGTCGCCCTCAAGCACGGGACTCCAAGGCCCCTTGCCTTCAGCCCAGCCCGTCATCTCCGGCTGCTTGTCGAGGTGGCCGTAGAGCAGGACCGTGTCGTCGTTCCGGGCGCCCGGCGCGTCGATGAAGATGAGCGGCGTGCGTCCTGGCAAGCGCTCCACGCTGAGCGTCGCGCCAGGCAGCGCGGCAAGCTTCCGCTCGGCCCACCTCACCATCAACTGCAGCGCCGCTTCCATGTGGCCGAGCTTTTCCCAGTCCGGTTCGAAGGCGGGCGACTTATTCGGAATGCGGATGTAGTCGATGAGCGCCGGGACGATCTCTTCGGTCCAGATCGTGTCCGTGAACGTGCGCAGCGCGGCTTGGGCGATTTCAGGCATGGTCCGTCATTAGCGTCATAGGGCCTTGCGATCGAGCGGGCGCGACAGGCGGAAAGGCCGTTGTGTAAGCTTCGCTACCACTTTTTTTCCCAAAGATATCCCCAGCCGGGCGAGTCTGCTTCACCAGTAAGGCCGCGACTCCACAATCATAAGGCGAAGCAAACTTCGGAACTTCGCGTCCCGGGGTGGGGGAATATGGACGGATTATTTCACACGCGCGCGAGTCCGCGCATCTGCCTGGATCTTGGAACCTCTTACTCGAAGGCCAGTGTTTTCCTGGGGCCCCACGCGATCGGCGAGGCGTGCCTTGCGCCGCTGCGTCTTGGCGACGTTTCCGGAGCGGGACACAGCTACTTTACGCCAACCGCCATCTATCTCGACCAGGATCGCCTGCATTGCGGCCCAAAGGCGCTGATGCGCGCCGAAGCCGGCGTACGGGCGAAACGCGATCCGATCCTCTCATTCAAAATGGTGCTCGCTGCGCGGGACATCGAAGGCACGCTTGCATTGAAGGTGGGCCCTTCTGTCGATCCATCGCGAACCATGACCTATCGCGACGCCCTGGTTCTTTACCTCGCCTATCTCGACCAGCTTCTGCGCGCGGCCATTCTGGTTGACCGGCATCTGCCCGATTCGCTGGTTGATGCACCGGTCCGCTTGACGTCCCCTTTCTGGCAAAACGGTTACGCCGCCAGCCAGACCTTGCGCCGTCTCTTCCTCGAAGCGGAAACTGTCTCGGCCCGTCTTGGACCGGCGCTGATCTCGCCGGAGGGCGCGTGTCTCGACACGGTTCGCTCGGCGCTGCAGCAGGCGAGTCACGTCGCCGGAGCGAGCCGCTATGCCGGCGTGGTGATGGAGGTGGAGGCCGTCGCTGCGGCGTACGCCAACTTCGCCGATACGAGCGCCGATCGCCTCATCGTCATGGATATCGGCGCCGGCACCACCGACATCGCCGGTTTCGCCCGCATTGGCGGCGACAGTGTCAATGGGCTCGCCGAGATCAAGGCGGCCCGCACCTGCTGCTCCTTTGCCGGCGACGAGATCGATACGGTCGGGGTCGATCAGATGTTGCGCCGCAGTGGCGCATCCTCGGCCGAAGCGAAGGCGCAGGTCTGGCGCGCGCTGCGCCTGTCGGCGCGCGAACTCAAGCAGACGCTGCTCGAAAGCGGCAAGTGCAGCTTGAAGCTCAACGGGCGCCGGACCGTGCTGGGGCGCAAGGCGCTGCTCAACGATCCTGCGTTCAAGGACTTCTGCCGCTCGCTCGCCAAGGTTCTGGCCAAGAGCATGGAGGCGGCGATCGCCGATGCCGGCGCGAAGGCCGGCCCGCATTCGATCACGGTGTGTCTGGCCGGCGGCGGCGCTCATCTGCCGGATGCGGATGCGATCGTTACGCAAGCCGCCAGGTATTGCCGCGGCGCCGTGAAAGTGCGGATCGAAAGGTTTTCCATCGGCTTGGCGCGGCGGCGTATCGCGGGCGGCCACGAGCGGTTCGACAAGACGTTCTCGCAGATCGTCATTGCGCTGGGCGGAGCTCTTGCAGAGCTCCCGCGTGAGGCCGTCGGCGCCGAGCGCGCCGCTTGAAGGCGGCGGGGGGAAGTACGATGGGACAGGTCGACCGTGAGCTGCGGATTGCGTCGCGAAGATTGAAGGCGTCCATCGAACACGCCCGGCGCATGCGCGAGGCCGGAGCGCTGCTGGATTCTGGCCGCTGCGAGGCCCTGTATGCTCTGGTCGCGCAATACGACCAGGCGGTGGTGCGCCGCGGCGGCGCGCCCGGCGCCTCGCAATTGATGTCCGAGGCTCTGTCGCTCATCGCCGACAGCGATCCGCTTGCTGCGCTGCGCGCCATCCAACTCGACTACATCGATCGTCTGACGGCGACCTGCGATGGGCTGATGAGCGCCGGCCTGATGCCGGATGGACAATATTTGAACGCCTTGGGCTGGGCTGTCAGCAGTTTCAAAACCGAGCACGGCGCCGAGGATGCCCCGCTCCTGGCGTTGGCTTGGGACATCCTCGCCCAGGCCGAGGCTGGGCTCGGCGAGCCGACAGAGGATGCGCATTACCAGCAGGCCGAGCAGCGCTACCGCGCCTGCCGGCGCGTCTCCCCGCCCGTCCTGGCGCTCGTGAGCTCGGTATAGCCGGGCAAGCGCGCTTGCAAAGTCTGCCACCAGAGCCTGGCGCAAAGCCGCCATCGCGCGCACGCAGGCGCAACGCGATCTGCGCGCCGGAGCGAAACAGCGCACTGGCGCCGGCGCCCTCTCGCAGGTCCGGATCGTTGTGTTGAGCGGGTGCGCGTAATGTCCGGGCTGGACAAAGGTAAGCGATGGAGCGGGCAGCGGGAATCGAACCCGCGACATTCAGCTTGGGAAGCTGACGTTCTACCTCTGAACTATGCCCGCGAAGGGCCTTCGGATAAGCGCAAGGCAGCGCCAAAGGCAAGCGGCTTCGGCTTAGCGCGAGCGGCCGCGCGCGGCGATCGGCCAGATATCGATCAGCGCGTCGCCGCGCACGACATGATAGG
>CAZHWA010000006.1:0-5901 GCA_964536175.1 uncultured Terricaulis sp.
TATGCCCCAGCGCCTTTCTCGGCCCAGAATAGTTCGTCGCGCGCGACATTGTAGGCCACCCCTGCGATCAGCACGCCTTCGCGCTCAAGGGCGATTGAAATGGCCCAATGCGGGATGCCGTGCAGAAAGTTGCTGGTGCCGTCGAGCGGGTCGATCAGCCAGCGATTGGTCTTGTCGGTGCCCTCGACGACGCCTCGCTCTTCCATGACGAAGCCGTAGCCGGGTCGGGCTCTTGAGAGCTCCTCGTACAGCGTTTTTTCTGCCTTGAGGTCGGCGGCCGACACAAAGTCGCTCGGCCCTTTACGAGACACCTGCAGATTTTCCACTTCCCCGAAATCGCGTGCGAGCGCGCGCGCGGTCTTGCGCGCGGCCGCGATCATAACGTTCATGACGGGCGAGGTCTGGGCCATGGGCCGGTGGTGCTATCAGGGGCCCGCCAGGTCAGCAAGCTGGAACACGCTTCATTCGTGCGCGTGGCAGACCGCTTCAATTTTGTTGCCATCCGGATCGCGCACGAAGGCGCAGTAATAATCAGGGTGGTTTTGTGCACGCAGGCCAGGCGGGCCGTCTTCCACGCCGCCATGTTCAATCGCTGCGCGGAAGAACGCATCCACATCGGCGCGCCGCTCTGCCCGAAAGGCGATATGTACGCCGTTTCCTGCGCCTGGCCGCTGTCCGTCGACTGGCGATCCGATCCAGAACACCGGACGGCCCGGTCTGCCGTATCCAAGAGCGGCGAGTTCTCCGCCGAATTCCACCGGCATCACCGGCGCCAAGCCGAGAGCGGCAAGCGCGGCGTCGTAGAAGTCCTTTGCGCGCTTCATGTCGGCAACGCCGACCGAGACATGATCGAGGGCCATGACTTTCCTCAGCGCCAGCGGGCGAACCAGTCGAGCGTGCGCGCGATGGCAAGCTCGCGCGAGGGCGGATCGTAATCCTGGCTGCAGGCGCGGCAGAAGCCGTGTCCGGCGTCGTAGAGATAGAGCGGCGATGTCGGCGCCGCCAGCCGCACGCGCTCGACATTCTCCAACGAAATCGACGCATCGCGCGCGCCATAGTGCAGCATCACCGGAACTTTGGGTGTGTTGTCGAGCAAGTCGGCGATGAGGCGGCCATAGAAGCATGACGCCGCCTTCAGCCCCGAGCAGTTCGCCGCGGCCATCCACGCGACGGCGCCCCCATAACAAAATCCGGTCACGTAGCAGGGTTGCGGCAGGGCATCGATCGCCGCCTGCACGTCGGCTACCACTTGCGGCCATGTGCTCGCGGCTACGGCATTGCGGCCTTTCTCGATGCCTTCGGGGTTCAAGTCCGCGTGAAAGCCACGCTCGACGCGTTCGAACAGCGCAGGGGCGCAGGCTGCATAGCCCTCAGCCGCAAAGACCTGCACCATCTCCGCGATGTGTTCGGTGAGGCCAAAGATTTCCTGGATAACTACGACGCCACCGGCCGGCGCGCCGGCAGGCTGTGCGGACAATCCCGGCAGCGCAAAGCCGTCGTAAGCGCTCGTCAGAGTGATCGTACCGGTCATGTCGGTATCCGTTGCATGAGCGCACTTATCCGTCGAGTGCTCGCAGGTTTGTGAGGGGAGCGGGTGCGGCAACGGGTTGGCGCAGCGGTTCCCCCGTCGCATGCTGGGCGCCGGATGATTTGTCGAGCTTTTGTCGCGGTGATCGCCGCCTCCTGGCTGTCGGGCGTCAGCGCGGCCGCAGCCGCGTGTCTCGACGCGAGCCAGATTGCGCCATTGGTGGCGCCCGCCATACCGGAACTTGGCGAAACCGTCGGCCCAATCGAGCGCGTGCGCGGCGGTCGCATGGTGGCGCCCATGCTCGTGAACGGCGACGGCCCGTTCCGCTTCATCGTCGACACCGGCGCCAACCGATCGGCGATATCGAGCGCAGTAGCCGAACGGCTCGGCTTGACGCCGGTCGGGATGGGCGAGGTGCATTCCGTTGGCGGCGTGATCACCGCCCCGCTCGCCGAAGTCGAGACGCTGCGCTACGGCGGGCTTGAGCTCGGCGGCGGCACGGTGCCGATTGTCGAAGGCACTGTGCTGGCCGGCGAGGAGGGCCTGCTCGGCGTTGACGGCATGACCGGGCGCCGGCTGCGCATCGATTTCGAACGGCGCTGCATTGAAATCGCATCCGCGGAACGTGCAATGCCGCGGCGAGGCTGGACCACGATCCCTGGGGAGCTTCGCTTCGGCCACCTGGTTGTCGTGGAGGGCCGCATCCGCGGCCAGAGTGTCAACGTGTTGATCGACACGGGCTCGGATTCGACGCTTGCAAATCCCGCTTTCCGCAACCAGCTGCATGGGCTGCGTGTAAGTCCTGAGCGGACCGACTACGCCCGCGCCTACACGGCGGGCACGCCGATCGTCTTGGATACAGCCGTGCTGATCCCGCGGCTCAGTATGGGGGATGTGGAGATCTCCGGCATCACGGCGTACGTCGCCGATTTTCACATCTTCCGGTTATGGGGTTTTGTGGACGAGCCGGCTTTGCTGATCGGCATGGACGTGCTGACGCGAACGCGCGCGCTCGCAATCGATTACGAGCGAGCCAGCGTGCACTTCCGCCTGCATGACCGGGTGCGCACCGGATCTCGCATGCGCGGCGGCGAGCAGGGTCCGGGTATGGTGATTGGCCGTCAGTAGCGCGCGGCAAATCGGCCGCGCTCAGTCCAGGCGATGGCGCCCAATGCGGCGGCGCCCGCCAGCGCCAGGCCCAACGCGAAGGGGACAACCGTTCCGTCGAACGCTCGCGCGATAAGGCCGCCCAGAAGAGCGCCGCCACTGGCGGTAATGGCGCCGAATACGGCTGAGCCGGAGCCGGCCACGCGTCCGAGCGGCTCCATCGCTAATGCGTTATAGTTGCTGGTGATGAGGCCGAAGCAGCTGAAGGTCAGCGCCAGCAACGTGAAAAACACCCAGAAGCCGGCGAGGCCAAGCTCGGCCGCCAACGCCAGGACGGCCGCAGAGCTCGTGAACGCAAGAGTCATTGTATGCGAGATACGGCGCATGCCGTGCAGCATGACAATGCGCGAGTTGAGAAAGGTGCCGATTGAAATGGCCACTGCGATCGAGGCGAAGGCGACAGGGAAAACAGCGCCGAGCTGGTAAACATCGACGAAAATCTGCTGCGACGCCGTGATGTAGCTGAACAGGCAGGAGGTCATGAAGGTCGTGGCGAGGATGTAGCCGACTGTCTGACGCTCGCGCAAAACGGCCATATAGGCGGCGGCGATCTGGCGTGGACGGAAGGGCGTGGTGTTCTCCGGCCGGAGCGTTTCCGGCAGGCGCACCAATGTCCAGACCAGCACCGCGAGCGCGTATAGGAGCAGCGCGCCGAAAATCCAGCGCCAGGGCGCTACGAGCAGGATGAGCTGGCCGATCCCGGGCGCGACGATAGGCACGATCATGAATACCGTCATCGCCATCGACATCACCTGCGCCATGCGTTTGCCATGCGTAAGGTCGCGCACGACAGCGGTAGCGATGACTCGCGTCGCCGCTGCGCCCACCCCCTCCAGCGCGCGTGCGATCAGGAAAAGCTCGAACGTCGGCGCAATTACGCATAGCATCGTGCCGGCGATAAAGATCGCCAGCGCCCAGATGAGGACGCTGCGCCGTCCGTATGCGTCGGCGAGCGGGCCATAAACGAGTTGCGCGACGCCGAACAGCGCCACATAGGCGACAATCACGAGCTGACGATCGTTCGCGTTGGCGAAGGCAAAGTCTCTCTGAATATCCGGCAAGGCCGGCAGCATGACGTCGATAGCCAGCGCATTCAGCGCCGACAGCGCGGCAACCATCGCCACAAGCTCGGGGATCGAAAGCGTCGGGCGGTCTTGCGCCCTAAGAGACGCTTGCTCACGCATTGAAGCGGAAGTGCATAACATCGCCTTCGCGCACGACGTAATCCTTGCCTTCGAGCCGCATTTTGCCTGCTTCTTTGGCGCCAAGTTCGCCGCCATAGGCGACGAAGTCGTCGTAGGCGATGGTTTCAGCGCGAATGAAGCCTTTTTCGAAGTCGGTATGGATGACGCCGGCGGCTTGCGGCGCGGTCCAGCCTTTGTGGATAGTCCATGCCCGCGCTTCTTTCGGCCCCACCGTGAAGAAGGTCTGCAGACCAAGCAGATCGTAGCCCGCGTGAATGAGCTTGATCAGCCCAGGCTCCTGCAGGCCGGCCGCTTCCAGATACTCCTGCTGGTCATCGTCAGAGAGGGCGGCGATTTCCGCTTCGAGCTGGGCGCAGATGACGACGCTGGCCGCGCCCTCCTGCCTGGCGCGTCCCTCGATGCGCTGGGTGTGCGCATTGCCGCCTGCGGCGTCGCGTTCGCCGACATTGCAGACATACAGCACGGGCAGCGCCGTCAAAAGCTGCAGCATCTCGAACGCTTTCTCTTCCTCGGGCGCCCGCTCGACCAGCCGCGCCGGCTTGCCTGCTTCCAGCAACGCCTTGGCCCGCAGCACCAGGGCCAAGGTCGCCTTGGCCTCCTTGTCGCCGCCCTTCGCTTTCTTGTCGAGGTTGACGACGCGCTTCTCCAGACTCTCCAAATCGGCCAGCATCAACTCCGTCTCGACAGTCTCGAGATCGCGGATCGGATCGACGCTGCCCTCGACGTGTGTAATGTCGTCGCTCTCGAAGCAGCGCAGCACATAGATGATTGCGTCGCATTCCCGGATATTGGCCAGGAACTGATTGCCCAAGCCTTCGCCCTTCGAGGCCCCCCGGACAAGGCCAGCGATGTCGACGAAGTTCATACGCGTAGGGATGATCTCTTTCGAGCCGGCAATCTCGGCGAGCTTGATGAGCCGCGGTTCGGGCACGGCCACTTCGCCTACATTGGGCTCAATGGTGCAGAACGGATAGTTCGCCGCTTGAGCCGCGGCGGTCTTGGTGAGCGCATTGAAGAGCGTCGACTTGCCGACATTGGGCAAGCCGACGATGCCGCATTTGAAACCCATGAAGTCCTCTTGAAAAGGCGCGCTTCAGCGCGCCAAGCCAACGCGATAATTTGTGTAGAACGGCGCCCAACTCAATGCTTCGCGGGCGCGGCGATTGCTCACACGGAAGGACGGAAAGCCGGCGCTGCCGCCAACTTGCGGCGGTTCGGCGCCGGCCATATGGGCGATGTAGGCAAAAACATCGCGCCAACGGGCCGGCTCGTCGTCGGCGACGATCAGCGTTCGGCGCGAAGGCCAGCGCTGGATTGCCGCCAAAGTCGCTCTCGCCATGTCGGATACGTGGAGCAGCGATACGAAAGCCTCGCCGTCGCCCGGTAAACGCAGCTTGCCCTCCCGGGCGCGTGCGAACCAGTCATCGCTAGAGCCAGTGCCAGGACCGTAAAAGAGCGCGCCGCGCAGGATAAGCCAATCGAGCTCAGACGCGCGAACCGTCTCTTCCATCGCGAGGCTGGCCCTGTACGCGCGCCCAGCGACCGTGTCGTCGCCGGCGTCGATAGTGTGATCTTCGTCCGTCCATGTGTCGCCGCCGGAGCCGCTCAGCATGGCGATGCTTTGTTTGATCACGCGCGGCACGCCTGCCTTGCGGCAGGCGTCGATCCAAATCGGCGTGCCCTCGCGGCGCAGGCGATCGTTAGCGGCGTAGTCGCCGCGCCCGCTTGGACCCGGCAGCGATGTTGCGAGATTGACGCCCAGGTCGGCGCCTTCAAGTCCCGCGACGAGCGAGGCCTCATCGAAAATGTCGGCGATGCGGAGATCGGCGTTGCACGCGCGCGCAACGCTCGCGGCATCGGGTCTGCGCACCAGGGCGCGTACGGTGTAGCCGGCGGCGGTGAGGCGCGGGATCAGGTGGCGTGCATAAACGCCGTTGGCGCCGAGTAGAGCGATCGTCTGCGTCATGATCGGCGCTCCAGGGCTTTGGCCGCCATATCCCG
>CAZHWA010000006.1:5911-16954 GCA_964536175.1 uncultured Terricaulis sp.
CGAAGCGGCGGAGCAATTTTTTTCAAGCGGCGGTCAAGTTCGGCGAGCCCGATCTCCGCCTCCTCACGGCGTCCGATCTTGGCCATAAAGGCGACATAGCGCGCCCCGGACTCCAGTCCCGGGACGCGATCGGCGGCGAAGCGGTATGCGTTGTCCGCATCTTCGTTGCGGTTGAGGCCCTCATAAGCGCGACCAAACGCCAGAGCCACCTGCGGCGTCTCGCCTTCGCGACCCAGCGCGCGCAGTTGTTCAATGCGCTCGAGCGCGTCCTGGTGGCGGCCGAGTTCGAGCAGCGCATTGGCGTGGCCGAGCAGGATCGCCGGGTCTTCCGCCCAATGGCCGGTGACGCATTGCGCCCATTGCGCTTCGGCGTCGTCCCAGCGTCCTAGCGCCGCCGCCGCTTGCGCCAGCCGCATACGATTGCCAACGGTCGGGGTGTCCTCGAGGGCACGCAGCGCATTGCGATAGTCGCGCTCGGGATCGAACGCGCGCCGTGCGGCGCGGCCGACGCCGCGCGCGGTGCGTCCGCCGATCCACTCCGGCGCCAGCACTACAAAGAAATAAACGGCCGGCGCGATCAGTGGGCCGATGATGAAGAGCCACAGCCAGAACATCTCGCGGCCCGTGCGCAGCACATGGATGCTGCAGAGAATGGACGGCAAATACGTGAGGATGAGGTAGATCACGCGCCATCCTCCTCGCGCGGCTTACGCGGGTCGGCCTTCGGCGCGGGCGCCAGGCGCATCACTTCGGCCTGGTACTTATCGTCTTCGCCGCACACGAGCATGGGCGCGGCCTTGACGATGGCGTCGAGCAGCTTCTCCACCCACTCGCGTTCGCTCTTGTGAAAATCGCTGAGCACATGTCCGTGGACCTTGTCGGCGTGGCCGGGATGGCCGGTGCCGAGCCGGGCGCGGCGGAAATTGTCGTCGTCAAGCCAGGCCGCGATCGAACGGATGCCGTTATTGCCGGCCGCCCCGCCGCCGAGCTTCATGCGAAAGCGCCCCGGCGCCAGATCGATCTCGTCGTAGAAGACGATAATGTCGCCTGGAGCGATCTTATAGAACCGCGCCGCCTCGGCGACGGCATGGCCGCTGTCGTTGTAGAAGGTTTGCGGCTTCATCAGCAGCACGCGCGCGCCTCCAATGCTCGCTTCGGCGACGTCGCTGCGGAACTTCTTCTTCCACGGGCCGGCATTGTAGGCGCGCGCCAGCGCGTCAACGGCCATGAAGCCGATATTGTGCCGGTTGCCTGCGTATTTCGCGCCCGGATTACCGAGACCGACCAGAAGCAGCATGCGCGCGTTTTAGCGGTCGCCGGAACGGAAGGGAAAGCGGATCAGGCTTCCTTCGTATCGCCGTCTTCGCCTTCGGCCGGGGCAGCTTCGCCTTCCGCCGGCGCAGCTTCCGCCGTCGTCGTGGTTTCTTCCTCGGCCTTGCGGCCGGCGATTGTCGCCACGGTAAAGTCGCGGTCGCGGATCACGGGCCGCGCACCCTCGGGCAGCTGGATTTGCGAGATGTGAATCGAATCGCCGATCTCGCGCCCGGTGAGATCGACAGCGATCTCTTCGGGAATGGCGTTGGCCTTCACCTTCAGTTTGATGGTGTGGCGCACGACGTTCAGGACGCCGCCACGCTTGAGGCCGGGTGATGCTTCATGGTTCTTGAAGCGGACCACCACATCGATGGCGATCTCGGAATTCTCTTCGACGCGATAGAGGTCGACGTGGATGGGCTGCTCCGTCACCGGATGGAACTGCACCGCGCGTGGGATCACCGGTTGGCGCTCGCCCTGGTGGTTGAGTTCGACCATGCGGGACAAGAACTTGCCGGAATTCAGGGCCTTCTCAACGTCCTTGGCCTGGATCTCGATCGAGACGCTGCCGCGGGGCCCGCCATAGAGGACGCCGGGGATGAGGCCTGCCCGGCGGGTCGCGCGCGCTCCGCCGGTCCCCGTGCGGTCGCGCTTTTCTACGTTCAGAACAATGCCCGCCATTGCGGCGCCCTTCTCCAGAAACCGGTGCTGGCCGGAAAAACGAAGGCGGGCTTCTAGCCGAAGGGCCTTGCTCCTGCAAGGGCGGGCCCTGGGGCTTAGTAGCGGCTGGACCGCCGGGTCGGCAATGACGTGAGCCTACCAGGGCGCTTGAAACAGGCGCCAAGACCTACCGGAGTTGGTGGCGGTGCGCGGCTGCGCCGCATATGGGCTTGATCGCCATCAAATGCCCAGACGGCGGCCATCGTAAAAATTGACACAAGCGTCATTTTTGCAGGAGGCGCCGATGCGCGTCACGGTTGTCGACAAGCCCCCGCAAGGGGTGCGCACGTTCGAAGATGTCGATCTGGCCGAAAAGCTCAGCATGGACGATGTCGAAACGATCCGTGAAATCTTCCGCACCCCCCTCACGGGTTCGTTCAACTGGGACTACGACAGCGCCAACGCGAAAATCCGCCGCCTCTACGAACTCGGTAAGAAGTTCAACTGGAACCCGACAGCGGACGTCGACTGGGACGCGCCCTGCGACATGGGTGAGTTTCCGTCTGATGAATCGCTCAGCGCGCTGAACGGCTATCCCGAATACGAAGCCCTTAGCCGCGCGGAGAAGGTCGCATTCGCCTGGAAGGCGCACGCGCAGACCATGAGCCAATTCCTGCATGGCGAGCAGGGGGCGCTGCTGGTCGCTTCGCAACTGGTCTCTTGCGCGCCGACGGCTGACGCCAAACTCTACGCCGCTTCGCAAACATTCGACGAAGCACGCCACGTCGAAGTGTTCAACGCGTATCTGCGCCGCCGTTGCGGCATGATCTATCCGATTAACAACAACCTGAAAGCATTGATTGACAAGGTGCTGGCGGACGAGCGCTGGGATCTCAAATTCATCGGCATGCAGTTGATTATCGAAGGGCTCGCGCTCGCGGCCTTCGGCACGCAAGTGCGCACGACCAAGGATCCGCTGCTCAAGCAGATCGTCGAACTGGTGATGCGCGACGAGGGGCGTCACGTCGCCTTCGGCGTCAATTACCTCGAAGACTGGATCAAGGTGCTGCCGCAGGAGGAAATAGAGGACCGGGCCGAGTTCGCTTACCAGGCGTGCGTGGTCATGCGCGACCGGCTATTCGGCCTCGACGTGATCAAGGAATACGGTTTTGACGCCGAGGCCGCCAAGAAGCACATCATGGATTCCGTCGTCATCGCGCTGTTCCGCGAACTTCTATTCGAGCGGATCATGCCCAATCTGAAGCGCGTCGGCCTGCTGACCGAGCGCGTGCGCGACAAGTACGAGCAACTGGGCGCGCTGCAATACGAAGACCTGGCCGGCGACGTGATGATCGATTGGGCCAGTCTCGAAAAGCCGTTGCCGACCAAGGAGAATCTCGCAGCCGCCGGGGTTGTGGCGGATTGAGCAGTCTGCGGCGGCGCAGCCCAGAGACCCCCGGCGCCGCCGCAGTTTTTCTTCTATTCGAACAGGCTGGACACGCTCTGCTCGTTGGCGATGCGCCAGATCGCGTCACCCATCAGCGCCGCAACTGAGATACACCGCACCTTCTTGCCTTCGCCCTTGCGCGTGGTGGGATCGATCGAATTGGTGACCACCAATTCCTTGAGCTTGGATTCCTCAACACGCCTCATGGCGCCGTTGGAGAGCACGCCGTGCGTGACATAGGCCGAAACCGACGCCGCCTTCTCCTTTAGCAACGCCTCGGCGGCGTTGCAGAGCGTACCGGCGGAATCGACGATGTCGTCGACGAGGATGCAATGTCGCCCGGCCACGTCGCCGATGATGTTCATCACTTCGCTCTCACCAGCTTTCGGGCGGCGTTTGTCGACGATCGCGAGATCGGCCCCGAGACGATTGGCCAGCGCGCGGGCGCGGATGACGCCGCCGACGTCCGGAGAGACCATAATCAGGTCAGAAACGTTCTTATAGGTCTCGCGGATGTCGCGCTCCAGCACAGGGGTAGAGAAGAGGTTGTCGGTCGGGATATCGAAAAAGCCCTGGATCTGGCCTGCGTGCAGTTCGAGCGTGAGCACGCGATTGGCGCCGGCCGTGGTGATCAGGTTTGCGACCAGCTTGGCCGAGATCGGCGTACGGCCGCCGACTTTGCGGTCCTGGCGGCCGTAGCCGTAATAAGGGATGACCGCCGTTATGCGGCGCGCGCTGGCGCGGCGCAGCGCATCGATGCCAATCAGCAACTCCATCAGGTGGTCGTTGGCCGGGAACGACGTCGACTGGATGATAAAGACGTCCTCGCCACGCACGTTCTCTTGAATCTCGACAAAGACCTCATTGTCCTTGAAGCGTTTGAACTCCGCTTTGGCCAGCGGCGTGTCGAGATGGTCGGCGATGGCTTGCGCCAGCGTCACATTCGAAGTTGCAGACAGCAGTTTCATGGATGCGGGCCCCGACGCGATCCTGTGCGTGGCTCCCTTTACCCTGCGAGTCGGGGGCGCGGAAACTGATTCGCTGCAGATTCGTGGCAGTTGGCCCCGCGGTGGCGTTTCTGGATCACTTTGGCGGCGTCGCACTTGGGCCAGCATGACGCACCGCCAGGTCAGCCTGCGCCACCAAGCTTGCGCCAGCGTCAGCCCGAGCCTTTCGACGGCGGGTGCGGGGCCCAGTTCACAGCGCAATCGCCGCGCAGTTGCGGCCGTAATCTCCCAGGTTTTCGTGGACCGAGCGGCGATGCGAATGGAGTGCAGTGGGGTGCGCATAAGTATCGAACGGGAGCACCTCGACGTGCCGAACGCCAGCGACACGAAGACGGCCCGCACAGAACCTCGGAAGGTCGAACAAACGACGATCTCCTTGGCCCGGCGCGAAGTATGCCGCGAAGCTGACGTCATCCGCAAAGCGGGCTTCAAATTCCGGACCGACTTCATATGAGTCTTGATGTATGCAGGGTCCGATCGCGGCCTTGATGCGCTCCTGCTTGGCGCCGTGCGCCATCATTGCCAGCAGGGTGGTCCAAATCACGCCGGCGAGCGCACCCTTCCAGCCGGCATGGGCCGCGGCGATGACACCGGCACTTTCGTCTGCGAGCAGAATGGGGGCGCAGTCGGCGGTGAGCACGGAAAGCACGATGCCGGGCGTTGTGGTGACGAGGGCATCGGCGTGCGGACGTTCGCCCGGCCAAGGCGCCTCGACGAACACCGCGTCCGGCGAATGCACTTGATGCACGCCAACGAGATGCGAGGGCGCAGCGCCGAAGGCGGCTGCGATCCGGCGTCTGTTTTCTGCGACCGCTGCGGGATCGTCGTTCGAACCGGTTCCGGCGTTGAGCGTGGCGTAGATGCCCTCAGAGACGCCGCCGGCGCGGCCGAAAAAGCCGTGGCGAACGCCGCCCAAGAGCTCCGCGCGCCAATGCGGCGGCGCATCGGCTGACAATGGCGCGCGGACGCTCATCGCTGCCATGCTCCGCATGGGGCAGGTCCAGGACTAATGGAGAGGGGCGCTCGTCTCCGCATGCGCCAACGCCTTCCTCCCGCGGTGAGGGAGAATGCGTTCAGAAGCCTGCGGGCGGGGGGAGATTCGGGCTGGACAGGCATATCGCTTTGAACAGCACGCCCATTTCGTCCGGATGCGTCAAGCGGTTGAGCTCGCGCTGCAAACGTTCGCTGTGGCCGGGATTGGCGCGCGCCAGCGCTTCTGCGCGCAACTCGATGCCCAGTGCGCGCAGGAAATGACCCTGTGGCGCCGGCCCATGCACCTCCAGCCCTGCGTCCTTGGCCAGCATGGCCAGACGCGCGAAGTGCACATGCGCCGTCAGATCGCTCTCGCCCGGCGCGGCGAGCGGATCGACCTTGGCGTGGCGCTGCAGCGCCTGCAGCGTGTCAGCCCCTTCGGACGTGACGTAGCCATAGTCTATGAACAGCGCGCGCCCTGGATGGGCGTGCAGGCGCCGCTCGATTTCGTAAACGAGGCTGGGCATGCTGGGCGCGATCTCGCGCACGGCGCCGATTTCATCGTCGCTGTCCGGAGCAGTCAGCACCGCCGAGAGACCGAATATCAGCTGGTTCGCTTCGTCCAGTCCGACCAGTTTTTCGCGCCAGCCGTCCTCGGTCCGTACAAACTGGCGGATCGGCAGGCAGTCGAGAAACTCGTTGGCGACGATAAGCGAGGCGCCCGGCGGCGCATCCTCGAGCCGCGCTACCCACTCGGCGCCGGGAACGCGCGCGCTTTGCTCGGCGATCAGCGGCGCGCTCATTTCGACAAACGCGACACTGGCGGCGTCCTGGAAACCGTCGACGCGCTGCGTTGCGCGCCAGATGTCCTGCATAAGCACGCCACGGCCGGGGCCAAGTTCGATGAGATTGAAGGCGGGTTTGCCAAGCGCCTCCCAGTCGTGCGCGCACCACAAGCCAATGAGCTCGCCGAACATCTGGCTGGCCTCGGGCGCGGTCAGGAAGTCAGAACTTTCGCCGCCGATCGACGGCCGTGTCGCGTAATAGCCGTGGTCGGGATCGTAGAGGCACGCGGCCATGTATTCGGCTACGGTCATTGGACCGCTCTGTTCGATATGTTCGACGAGCTTTTGTTTGAGGCTCACGCGGCGGCCAGTTTCGGCTGCTGGAAAGCACGCCTGATAAGCCAGGCGCCGATCAGGATCATCGGAATGGAGAGCAGCATGCCCATAGTCACGTAGCCGCGCAGCGCCTCAGGCATATGTTGATCGGGCTCGCGCACGGTTTCCAGCAGTGCGCGGAAGAGACCGTAGCAGACGAGGAACAGGCCGGTGTTGAGCCCGGGGCGCCGCAACGAGTCGAAGCGCAATGTGGCGATGTTGATGACGGCGAACAGCGCAACGCCTTCGAGCGCCGCCTCGTAGAGCTGGCTGGGATGGCGCGCCTCAAGGCCGGCCGGACAATAACCGCCATACTGCGCCATGAGCCGCTCGTTGCAGAAGATCACGCCCCATGCCGCTTCGGTTGTGCGCCCCCACAATTCGCCGTTGATAAAGTTGGCGATGCGCCCGAAGAACAGCCCGATCGGAGCCGCCGCCGAGGCAAGATCGCCGAGTCGCAACAAATCGACACGGTCGGTTTTCGCCTTCGCGCGCAGATCTTCGGCATCCTTCTTTCGCAGCCATTTGTCGCCGAAGCGGGTGAAGTCACGCTCCTGACCTGCGGGCGCTTTGTCCACAGCACGCTTGACGGCTTGCGTCCTGAACTGGTCCTCGTTCACGTGCAGCTGGCGGGTGAACCAGATCGCGGCGAGCGCCACGCCGATCAGACCTCCGTGAAAACTCATTCCGCCTTCCCAGATCAGCGGGATCTGCCACGGGCTCTTCCAGATCATGTCGGGCTTGTAGAAAAGCACGTAGCCGAGGCGACCGCCGAGGATCACGCCGAGCGTGGCCCAGAACAGGAAATCGTCGGCCTGTGGAACGCTCAGCGCAGGTTTGCCCGGCCGCCACAATCGATCGCGTCGGATCAGCCACACCATCCAGCGCCAGCCGAGGAAAAGCCCGGCAATGTACGCCAGCGCATACCACCGAAGGTCGAGCCTGACGCCGTCGCCGATCGGCAGCGTGCCCAAGTGCAGCGCCACGGGGTCGATGTTGGGGAATTGAATGGCTTCCAGGATCACGCGCGAGCACCCTTGGCAGCTGATTAGCCGCATTGTGCGGCACGGGCCGGGTTTCTAAACAGCTTCCGAGGAACCTTCCACATGCAAACGCAAAGCTCAGTGTTCGACGATCTGGCGCGGCTGATGACGGGGGCCATGGGCATGGCGCAAGGCATGGGCGATGAGGCGCGCAGCTTCTTGCGCAGCCAGGCGGATCGTTTTGTCGCCGAGATGGACCTGGTCGGGCGGGATGAGTTTGAGGCCGTCAAGCAGCTCGCGGCTGAAACGCGGGCCGAGGCCGAGGATCTGCGCGCGCGGGTCGCCGCGCTCGAAGCGGCGCTGAAGAGAGCGAACAGCGGGTAGCGAATAGCGCGCTCGGGCTCTCTATTCGCTGTCCTCTCCTCGCTCGAAGCGGCCAGCGCTGTGAACCTGTGCAATCCTCGCATCGTTAAGTTTCGCGCAACACTCAAAGCGCTTACCTAGTGCGCGGGGTTTGATTCGGCGCGCCATATGAAGCGCGCTCCAAGGAAAGAGATCGTTGACCCGGCCGCGCTCATGCGGCCCTTGAGCTCGAAGGGGGCGCTCATGGATCTCTGGCTCGATGACGATGTCGAGGCGCCTGCCGATCCGTTGGATACAGTCGAAAGCGTCATCGGCGCCGACGATCGCTTCGTGTGCGAGCGTGCCCAGGACGGTGACGTACACTTCAGCTTCAGATGTGCGACCGGAGAGACGGTTGGCTATTTCAGCTATCGGCACGAACTGCCGGCGCTGCTGTTCACCCTAGGCTTCGACGTTCAAGCGCCAAAGTCGCGTTATGTCGAAGCCGTTCGCCTGGCCGGGCTCATCAATGAGAATTTGTGGCTCGGCCATTTCGACGTCTGGAGCGATGACGGCACCATCATCTTCCGCCATGCCATGCCGATGATCGGGCGCGAAGAGATCTCGGTCGGCGAAGTGCAGGCCATGCTGGCGGCGGCGCTCGACGCGGCCGAGCGCTTTCAGCCGGCGTTCCATTTCCTTATCCTCGCCGGCATGGATGCGGACGAGGCTGCCAGAGCGGCCCTGTTCGAAGTCAGCGGAGAAGCGTGAGCGGGCTTGAGTCTCCATCGATCGCCCTTGTCGGCGCGGGCGCCATGGGCGGCGCTTTGGTGCGCGGCTGGATCGAAGCCGTACGCAAGGGCGGAGGTCTGACGCTCACTGTCGTCGAACCGAACTTCGATCCAGACCTCGAACGCGAACTCGGCGCTGTCGGCGCGGTTCTCAATCCGCCAGAGGTCGGGCCGGTCGATGTGCTGGTGCTCGCGGTCAAGCCGCAAATATTTCCGTCCGTCATCGAGAGTGCGCGCCGCTTTGTTGGCGAAGACACGCGCGTGATGTCGATTATGGCGGGGATCACCATCGAGACGTTGACGCGCGACTTAGGGGCCGACCGTGTCGTGCGGTGTGTGCCGAACACACCCGCCCGCGTCGGGCAGGGCGTGACAGCCTACGTGGCCTCGCCGGCATGCACGCCGGAGGATCGCCAGCTTATCGAGCAATTGCTCGAACCGCTTGGCGCCGTAGAGCCGATTGCGGCCGAGCGCTTGATGGACGTGATCGTCGCCGTCTCCGGCTCAGGGCCAGCCTACGTCTTCTTACTGGCGGAGGTGCTTGCCGCCGCCGCCGAGCAAGAAGGGCTCGACAAAGAGATCGCCATGCGCCTCGCCAGCCGCACCGTCGCCGGCGCCGGCGCTTTGATGCTGGAGACCGGCGAGCCGCCAGGCGCGTTGCGCAAGCAAGTGACATCCCCGGGCGGCACCACCGAGGCGGCGCTCGATGTGCTGGCCGCCGCCGACGGCCTGGGCCCGCTGCTGCGCCGCGCGGTCAGCGCCGCCGCCGCACGCTCGCGCGAATTGGGGAAAGGCTAAGGCAACTTGACGCGGGCCCGGCCCGGAAGCTTGATCCGCAGATGAGCCTGAATCTTGACCCCGACACCCGCCGGGATTTGGCGCGCGCCGCGCTCAATGTCGCCGCCTCGACATCATGGCGGGAGGTGACGTTGGCCAGGCTTGCCGATGCCGCCGGCCGAGACCTTCCTGACCTATACGGGGCCACATTGGGCGAAGCCGTCGATTGCGTCGAGGAGGCCTTCGACCGTGCTATCGCCGAAAGCATGGACACGCTCGATCCCGGCCAAAGCGTGCGCGATCGGTTGTTCGAGCTCATCATGCGCCGTTTCGAGGCGATGGAGCCGCACCGCATCGCCGTGCTGTCTATGGAGCAGGGCGCCGACCGCGACCCGACGCTGCTCGCCGCCGCCCACCAGCGCCACGTCCGCTGCGCGCGTTGGGTGCTGGCGCTGGCGGGATTGGAGGCGGACGGCATGACCGGCCAAGCGCGCGCACAGGGTTTGGGCGTGATCATCGGCCAGGCGCGCGCGGCATGGCGCGGCGACGATGCCGGCGACTTCGCCAAGACCATGGCGTCGCTCGACAAGAACTTGCGCCGCGCCGAGGAGATGTTCGGCCGCTGGGCAGGATTTGAAGCCAAACCGAAGGCCGAGTCCGGCGAACGCGCTGGCGAGTAAGCAGGCAGGACGGGCAAGTCGCCGCTCGCCCATCTTATGTTGCGCACTGCTTTAGCCGCTTGCGTAAACCTTTTGGCAATTCCTTGTTTACGCTTCGCGCGCAATGATTGATGCGCGATTAGGCATGGGGCGCGTCATGTTCAATGAAGTCAAAGGTGCGCTTCGAGAGTTGTGCGATGCGCAGTTCCGCTTATGGGCCGGCATGGCGTTCATGGTGCTGGCCATGGCCTCCATCCAGTACGACGAGGTCATCGCCCCCGGCGTAGGGCGCATCTCGAACGCATGGACTTCCGCCACCACCGATCTTGGCCGTTCTATCGCCGGCTTCACGCTCTAGCCTCGCGCATCCAATTCCTTAGTGGCGGCATCTCCCGTCTTGTAGCTTGAACAGGGGGATGACCGATGGCCTTGGATCGCCGCGCGCTGATCGGCGCGCTTGGACTTGGCGTTGCCGCAAGCACCGCATCGGCCCGCGCCCAGGAGCAGGGGCCGGGGCCGCAGCCCGAGCTGTCCGAGCGCATTGCCGCCCGCGCACGCGAGAACCGCCATCGGCTCGAATATGATGGCGCGCGCTTCTCCGGCCCCGCCTGGGATCTGTTGCTAAGTGAAGGCCAAAGCTCACATTTCTTCTGCATCGGCGAAGAGCACGGCATCGCCGAGAACCCGAAGCTGGCGGCCCAGTTGTTCGGCGCGCTCGCCCCGAGCGGCTACGTCAAGGCGTGCGTGGAGATCTCGCCGCCGATGGCCGCGGAGCTGGACCGCGCCGCGCGCAGCGGGGTCGAGGGCCTGCGCCAGTTGTTCGCCGACCGGCGCGCCAATGTGGCTTTCTTCGGCATGCGCGAGGAGGCCGAATGGATCGCCGCTGCACGCACCGCTGCACCGGGAGAGGGGCAGGCGATCTGGGGATTGG
>CAZHWA010000007.1:0-16728 GCA_964536175.1 uncultured Terricaulis sp.
ATCCAGGCCGAAGCTCTGGCGCGTTCCAGACCAGGTCTCCTGGGGGCGCATCTCGTAAAGATCGCCGGCGAGTTTGGAGACGGTTTCGGCGGTTTCGACGTCTGTGGCCGCGAAGCTCGTTACGATCTGACAATTATCGAGGATGGTATGATAACGCCCATAGGCTTGCGTCACCTGATGGAGGCTTTGGGTCACGATGAAGGCGCGCAGACCATAACCCGCCATGGCGCCCATGGATTGCTCGAAGAGGTCGAGCTTGCCGAGCTGGGGAAATTCGTCGAGCAGCAGCAGGAGCGGGCGCTTCTTGGCCCGTCCGTCGGCGGCCCGTTCCTGATGCTCCATCAGGTCGCGCAACACGGCGCCGAAAACGAGCCGCATCAGCGGCTTGACGCGCTTTGAGTCGTTCGGCGGCCAGCAGAGATAGAGCGTGACCGGCTTGTCGGCGCACATGAGGTCGGAGATGCGAAAGGTCGAGGCGGCCGTGTTGCGCTGCACGAGCGGGTCGGCGAAGACGCCCAGATAGCTTTCCGCCGTCGCCTTGATGCCGGCGCGAAGCTTCTCGTGATAGGCGGCGTAGGATTGCGCCGCGCGGCGCACTTCCGGGTGGGTTTCGGGATTGCCGTCGCCGTCCAGGCGATGGAGCGTCGCCTCCATCAGCTTCACGGTGTCGTCAAATCGGGCAAGCAGTTCGAATACCCGATAGAGCGTCTTGCGCTCCTCGGGCTCGGCATACGCCACATGCAGGATGACGCCGGCGACGATCTGCTTGGCGGCGCGGTCCCAGAATTCCTGGAAGCGCTGATCGCCATAAGGATCGGCGATGAGCTCGGTAAGGTTCTGGACATCGCGGACTTCCTGCGGACCAGGCCGAATGGCGTCGATCAGGTTGAAGCGGTCGGATGTCGCCGATGTCGGATCGAAGCGAATGACGGGTCCAAGCCTGGCGCGCCAGCCCGCAGTGCCGGGAAAGCCCACGCGCGCGTCGCCCGAGTGCAGTTCGCTTTTGAGGTCGAGCGCGACGACCGAGTGCGGCGTCGCGAGCAGGGTTGGAATGACAGCGCCGCGCGTCTTGCCTGAACGTGTGCCCCCGGTGAGCAAGAGGTGATGCGGGCCATCGTAAGCGAGGATCTCGCCCCCGAGCTTGCCGATGACCGCACCGCCTTCGGCGAAGAGCCCTGCGTCAGCGGCGTCCTTGGCCTCGCCCCAGGCGCCCTTGCCGAAGGGCCGAGACGGGGGCGCAAGCTTGCGCAAGCCGATGAGCAACGCGCCAGCGGAGGTGATGAAGCCCAAGAGGACAATGAGCTTCGGCGCGAAGAAGGCGCGCGGATAACGGGCGGACCAACGCTTCGACCAGCTGAATATCGAGAGGGGCGCGTAGACCGGCGTCGCTCCGATCGTCAGAAGCGGGCGTCCTAGCGCGGGCTGATAATTGAAGGTGCGCGCACACCATTGCGTCGCCGCGAAGCCTGCGACAACACTGATCGAGACCGCTGCGATCGAGGTCCAGATCGCTCTGGCAGTAGGTCTTCCCTCCAACATAGGCGGGAGCCTCGTTTCGATCCGCGCACCCGGCCAGGGCTTGCAACTCATGCGAGGCGCCGCGCGCCCAGCCCAACGACTCGCATGCGAGTTTCGTCACCGGCATTGGTGCAAGGTGATCAATTGGGGCGGGCGCGAGCAGGTGATCCGCGGCCGCAAAGCTGCTATAACTTCGGGTTGCATGAACCAAGGCCCTGTCAGCGCCGATCTCATTGCGTTCGCCTCCCAGTGCGAGGCGGCCAAATCACTCGGCGAACTCGAAACGATCTGGCGCAGGCGCATTGGCGAACTCGGCTTTACCTTCGCAGCGCTCGGCGCGCACGTCGATCCGCTGAGGCCCGAGCGGGCCACTTACGTGTTCCAAAACTATCCGGAGGCATGGATTGGGCGCTTTTCGGAGCAGCGCTACCATCTGATCGACCCGGTTTTTCGCGCCGCCGAATCGGGCATTGGGGAGTTCGTGTGGACCGCCCCGGAATTCCTGCAGCCGCTGTCGTGGCGCCAGCGCCGCATCCTGGCCGAGGCTCGCGAATTCGGACTTCGTTTCGGACGAACGCACACCTTGGCGCCCATCCTTCAGCTCAAGGCGTCCGCCTCACTGGTTGCTGGAGAACCAGAGGCGCCCGAAGCGCTCTACGATGCCGGGAAAATCGCGAACATCCTTGTGCATCACCGCGCCGTCCAGCTCTGCGCTCGAACGGCGCCGAGCCTTGCGCCGTTGCGCCGGCGCGAGCGTCAGTGCCTCGAACTTTGTGCAAGCGGCCTCACGGATGCTGAGGTCGCGCGCAAGCTGGGAATCGGAATAGCGACCGTGCGCCGCCACATTGAGCGCGCCCGGATTCGCCTCGGCGCCAGCACACGCACTCAAGCGGCGGCGCGCGCAATAATCTCCGGACAGATCGAGCCTAACGTTTGATTCGCCACTCCACGAAATCTTGGAGAAGATTTCTCACAATATTTTCAGGGCGAGTCCGCCTTCAAACGATCGTCGTGAATTCGACATGCATGCTCTTGCCTTCGCACTTCTGCCGCCATCTAACGTTGCATTTCAAGTGGCGGAGGAGGGAATCGCTCATGCAGGCGCGCGTCAATTGGGCGTTCGCGGAGGTTTGTGATCGCGCGGCGAGCGTTGCGGAGGTGCAAGAAGCGTTCATGCGCGAGATACGCGGGCTTGGATTCACCCACGCAGCCTGCGCCTCGCATGTCGATCCTCTGAGGCCTCCCGCCGAAGCGGTGATGATGGTGGACTATCCGCAGGCCTGGCTCGAACGCTTCAGCGCCAAGAATTACGCCAAGCGAGATCCGGTCTATTGGGCCGCGCGGCGGCAAACTCTGCCGTTTCAGTGGAGCGACCGCGTCTTTCGCGCGAGCCTTGCGAGCGATCAGCTGCGCATCTTGAATGAAGCGGCCGAAGTTGGTCTCGCCGACGGCATCACCATTCCCATCCATGCGCCGGACGCGCTGCCTGCATCCTGTTCGCTCGTCATCGGACCGGACGGCGTCGACCCGCTCAACGCGCAGAAGGCGCACTGGTACGGCGTCTACGCGCACGAATGCGCACGCCGGCTGCGCATGGCTGCGGCGCCGCCTAGACCCCAGCTCAGTCCGCGCGAGCGCCAATGCGTGCAGCTGTTGGGGCAGGGCAAGGACGACGGCGACATGGCCATCATCCTCGGCCTCAGCGAGCACACCGTGCACAATGTCGTCCGCCGCGCGATGAACAAGTACGGCGTCGCAAGCCGCGTACAGGCGTTCGTGCGGGCCCTAAAGGACGGGCAGATTCGTTTGGAGGACGTTGCGGCGTGAGCGATTTGGCTCGTTGTCAATAGGCACGTCCGTGCCCGTTTCGCACGAAGGGAACCTTGCGCAAGCTCCGGGCTCTGACCGAGCCCGGAGGCCCCATGATCCACATCGTCACTGCCGAAAACCGCCGCTGCTACCATCACGCGCTGATGGAGATGCATCGCCAGCGCAAAGAGGTGTTCATCGATCAGCTGAAGTGGCGCCTCGATGAAAGCGCCGGCATCGAGATCGACGCCTATGATTGTCCTGAAGCGACCTATCTGATCGAGACGGCCTCGGCGCGGGGGCCAGTCACCGGCTCCGCGCGCCTGCTGCGGACAGATCGCCCTCACCTCTTGGGCGACCACTTTCGCTATCTGTGCGAGGGACCCTTGCCGAGCGGCGAAAGCGTTTGGGAGGCGACGCGGTTCTGCCCGGCGCCAGACGCGCCGCATGGGCAGCCCAGGCGCGATCTGCTCGCCCGCATGATCGCCGCGATCATGGAAACTGCGCTTATCTTCGGCGTCGAGCGCGTCACCTTCGTCGCCAACGCAGCGCTTGCGCCATTGGCGTCCAAGGCAGGCTGGGACGCCCAGCCCTTGGGCGGCGCGCACCGCATGGGCCGCGACCGGCTGACCGCCTTTGTCGCCGCCATCGACCAGCGCGGCCTCAGGCGCGTGCGCGAGCGCAACGGCATCAACACCCCGGTCACGCGCTTCTTCACCGGCGATGTTGTCGCCGCCGCTTGAGGAGGGAAGATTCATGAACAGCACAATTGTACCGTTCGCGCCGAAGCCCCTTGGACACCTTGAAACGCTCGAGCGCGATGGTTTCGTCGTGCTCGAAAACGTGCTCGACGCGCGCCGCTGCGGCAAGCTCGCCGAAGAACTCGAGCCCTGGCTTGAAGCCACGCCGCGCTGCGAAGGCGACTTCTATGGCTGGAATACGACCCGGGTCGGCGCTCTCCTGTCAAAGGCGCCCAGCGTCCGCGACCTCGTCATGAATCCCTACATTCTCGCAATCGCCGAAGCGCTGCTCAAGCCCAATTGCGACTGCATTCAGCTCAATCTGACCCAGGCCGTGCGCGTGCATGGACGCGAGCGCCCGCAGGCGCCGCACCGCGACGAGGAGATGTGGCCGTGGCCAACCGGCGGCAGGAATTGGCTCTTGAACGTGATGTGGGCGGTCAGCGACTTCACGGAGGAGAACGGGGCAACGCGCCTGTGGAAGGGCAGTCATCGCGCCGCTCTCGACCGCAGCGTCGATCCTGCCGACAGCGTCGCCGGCGTCATGAAGGCAGGCTCGGCTCTGCTCTTTCTGGGCTCGCTCACCCACGGCGCGGGACAGAACATGACGACGCTCCCGCGCACCGGCGTCATCGTCAGCTATTGTTTGGGCTGGCTCAAGACCTACGAAAACCAGTTCCTGGCCTATCCGCGCGAGATCGCCGCTTCGTTCCCCGAGGACCTGCAACGGCTAATCGGTTATCGCATTCACCGGCCAAATCTTGGCGGGTGGGAAGGCCAGGATCCGATCGCCTATCTGCAAGAGCATCGGGGTCTCATGCCGCACGTCGATGCGCTGACGCCGGACATCGAGGCTGAGCTCAAGGCGCACTATGGAGCAGCGCCATCGCGAGGCGGGGATGGCGCTTGATCCGCGTCCAGGCGAACGTGTCTATCATGAGATCAAGCAGGCGATCCTGTCCGGCAAATTTGCCCTCCAGCAGAGGCTCGACATCGACAAGCTCGCCGCCCAGTTCGCCGTGAGCGCAACGCCGGTTCGTTACGCGCTCGCCATCCTCGGTTCGGAGCGCCTCGTAAAGCTCAACCCGTCGCGCACGTATGAAGTGGCGTTCTGGTCGGAGCGCGAGCTGCGCGATCTTTATCAATGGCGTCAGCGACTCACGAAGTGGGCGCTCGAGACCTATACGCCTGCGCCGCTGACGCCCCCAACCGCGCCCGAGCGCGACTATGCGGGGGCGTACCTCCAGATCATGCGGCATCTGGACGGGCCCGCAAACATCGAGGCTCGCCGCGCAGCGCGTGCGGCCGACGATCGGCTGCAGCCCGCGCTGCGCTTCGAGAAAGAAGTGCTCGCGGGCGCGGTCGCGGAACTCTCCAAGCTCGCCGCGAGCCTTGAGAGGGGCGGCGCGCCGCTTGCGACAGCTCTGCGCAGGTACTTCAGGCGCCGCATCGCCCATTGCGCTCTGATCCGCGGCGCGGCGCACGCGAGCGCCATGCCCGACAATGGCGACTGACCTCGCGGCGGAAACTTCCGGCAAAATCTTCACCCAGATAGTCCGCCAAATCTCGCCCTCTGGCCGTATTCTCTACTCGTCGCGACGAGCGCGGCAGATGGAGAGACCTATGCGTGACGAGCAAAAGAACGACGACCTGATCGATTTGGGCGCCGCGAGCGAAATGACGCTCGGCGACATCTTCGACACGAAGGACGAGTCCCTCGTGCAGCCGGACAGCCGCGCCTGAGGGCCCGCGACGGCGCGGCCGCCGGTCGCGCCGTCATGCGCGCGTGATGTGTGACGCACTGAACGCGCGCAGGAGCACTAATTTCGTTTCGGCGGAGAAAACCAATGCGTGAAGAACACAATGACGCGGTTCTGATCGAACTGGGCGTAGCGAGCGCACTGACGCTCGGGGATATGTACGACACCAAGGACGAATCCCTCGTTCAGCCCGACAGCTGGCATTGACGCAAAGTCGGCGCGGCGCTCCCCGCGCCGCGCCGGTTACGCCGATGGATTATCATCTCGCGCCGAATGTGCACGCCTGTTTGAGCGGCGATCTCATCATCTTTCTCGACCTTGAACGCGATCGCTACTTCGCCGCGCCGGGCGCGGCATTGGAACTCGACGTTTCGAGC
Organism: uncultured Terricaulis sp.; assembly: GCA_964536175.1. Classification (GTDB taxonomy): domain Bacteria; phylum Pseudomonadota; class Alphaproteobacteria; order Caulobacterales; family Aquidulcibacteraceae; genus Vitreimonas. The sequence continues at coordinate 6,205 of CAZHWA010000007.1, forward strand.
CGCCGCATCCGCGCGCACAACGGAAGGGGCCGCGACTGGGAGGCCAGGATCCTGGCGCAGGGTCTGGCGCACGAGCGCGCCGCTGCATCGGCGCCGCACGTCAGGCCTCGCGCGCGCGTTCGATTGTGGCCGAAGGGGCGAGCCTTTGTCGCCGCGCTCATGTGGGCGCGCTCCGTGGTCGACCGGCCTCTGGCGCTTTGCGCCGCGCTCGCTGAACTGCGGGCTCGGCGGACGCCCGATCAGTCCGGTGCGCGAAGGGAGACCGAGACCTTTGCCGCGTGGCGTCCGCTTTGGCCACGCCGGTACGTCTGTCTTCACGACACCCTTGCCCTGGCCTGGTTTCTCTCAGCGCGCGCGACGGGGTGCGAAGTCGTGTTCGGCGTGCAGGCAAGGCCCTTCGCAGCACATTGCTGGGCCGAGAGCGAAGGCGCCGTCCTCAACGACGAAGCGGAATACTGCGCGTCGTTTGACGTCATCTTGCGCACATGAGCACGCGGGTTTTCTGCATCCGCATGGCGCTGGGAAGAGCAGGGGTCGCCGCCCGGGCGCGGGGCTTGTTCACCCGCGTCTGCGGATCGCGCCAAGGGGAATGGGAAACCATCATAGACCGGATGGGCCTGCTTTTGGCGATGAAGCGCGACAGCCGGGACGTGAGGCCCTTAGTGTTGCCGGATGAAGTGGGCCTCGTACTCGGACGCTTGTTTGCGCGCCGCGGTGAGGCCGAACCAGGACGCCTGGTTACGGAGGTTTCGAGAGAGGAGGCCTTTGAGCTTGCGTCTGCGGGAGGCGCCGGCCTCCAACGCACGCACTGGGGCCCTTACTGCGCCTTCCTGCATGATCGTTGCGCCAACCAGCTTCGAATCGTGCGCGATCCGATGGGCGCGCGTGCGGTTTTTTATACGGCCGTCGACGGGATTGCGATTGCGTTCACTCACCTCGCCGATCTTTTCGCCTGCAGGATCGACGCCGAGATCGACGATTGGGGCCTGCGCGCCTTCTTGACCGATGTGCGCCTCGTAAGCGAGCGGACCGCCATTGCAGGCGTCCGCGAACTGCTTGCCGGGTGTGAGCTGCGCATGGGTCAAAACGGCGCTGAAGCCGCTTCGGTGTGGCGGCCCCAACAGCGGCGCCGGTGGACCCATGGCGCGTTCGCGGACGCCGCGGCTGCCGTGCGCAAGGAAGCCCAGAACGTCGGTGAAGCATGGAGCGCGGCGCTGCCGCGTGCGCTTCATCGTCTGTCGGGCGGATTGGATTCCTCGATCGCGCTTTCGCTGCTGACGCGCGGCGCCCATCCAATAGGCGATCTCGTCGCCGTCAACGAATTCTCGGCGTTCGCAGAGAGCGATGAGCGCGAAAAAGCCCGCGCCGCAGCGGCCTGGTTCGGCGTCAAGCTCATCGAACGGGAAGTACGGGCCGATCGGATCGACTATAGCAGCATACTCGAGCGCGAGCCCGAGGTGAAACCGACCTTGGCCGCATTGGGTTTCGCCGATGAGGGGCTTGCGGCTGCGGCGCCTGAGTTCGTCGGAGCGCCGTTGACGTCCGGCCAGGGCGGCGACCAGATCTTTCACCGCTCTTCTCGCGCCATTCTCGTCGCCGACGCGGTGCGTGACGGCTTGCCGGCGCGCGAAATATGGCGCATCGCCTACGACAATGCCCTGCTTGCGAAACGGCCCGTGTGGCAAGGCGTCGGCGCGGGGCTGAAGTACGGCCTCTTGCGCCTTCCGTTCGAAGCTCTCGCCCAGCTGGACAGTCCGATGATCTGGCGCCTGGAAGACGACCGGGCGAGCAATGTGTTTCTCAGAGGGGCCTGGGACGACCACCCTTGGAGAACGGCGAAGGAGTCGCCAGCGCGCGCCGAGCGGGTACGGCGCATCATAGACCTTTCATACTATCACCAACCGTCGCCGCTCACGACTTCGTTCCAGAACTCGCCTATCCTGACATCCCAGCCCTTGGTGGAGACATGTCTTTCCATCGCGCCCTACCTGATGAGCGCACATGCCAAGGACAGGGCGCTTGCGCGCGCGGCGTTCGGCGAGGATCTGCCGCCAATCGTCCTACGGCGCCAGACCAAGGGCGATACAACACGGTTCGTTGCAGAAATGCTCCGCTGCAATCTGCCGTTCGCGCGCGACATGCTGGCCGGCGGACGGCTCATTGAGCGCAGCTTGGTGTCGCCCACAATTGTGAACCAACTCGTCTCGCCCCGGGGCGGTTTCGATGGCGCGACCAAAGCGCGGCTGCTGCGCAGCCTGGCGGCGGAGTTGTGGATTCGCCGCGTGGAACGCACTCGAAACGAAGCGCAAACGCGTGTGTCGCCGCCTCCCGCCGCACGGCAGGCGTCAGGGGAGCGTGGGTGAGCGCGCAGCCTCACGCATGGCCCGCCAGCGCCCGGCGCGATCGCTCTCGCGCGGGTCCGGCGTGTCCACATCTCGCAGCCACAGATCAAGCCAGGCGATGGCGCGCATCTGTGCGGCTCGAAGCTGGGTCGGGCGCCATTTGTTGTGGTAGGCGCCTGGATAGACATAGAGATCGTAGGGCGCGGCCATCTCCTGCAGCCGCGCGATCAGCGGCATCGCCGGCAGGGTCTCCGTTTCGGAAAGATTGAACAGAATTGGCGTGCGCATGCGCGCGGTGTGGTAGATGGGACTGAGCCTGCGCCAATATTCGCCCCAGACAGTTTCCTCGCTCCATGGGGCCATGGCGCCATGCTGGCCGCGCCTGGCGCGTACTTCCCTCGAGAGGAGCGGCCATGCGCTTGGATCGGGCGGCGGAGACGAGGTTACGGCCGCCGCGAAGCGCCGGTCAGACGTCAACAGCAAGTTAAACAGCGTCTCGGCGCCGTCGCTCATGCCCGTAATGGCGATGCGACCAGGATCGATAAGGCCGCGCGCTTCAAGCTCGGTGAGGAAGCGCTCAATTGCAGCCGCCTTCATGGCGTGTTCCGAGCCGTCGAGCTCGGCCGCAACCAGCAAGTCGCTCGAGGTCATGGTGCGCGCCCGGACCACGTCCTCCGGCCGATCGACGCTCAAGACAAAGTAACCGCGCGCCGAAATCGGCAAGATGGGATATTCTCCGCCCGTTCCGCCGCGCAGTAAGCCGCGAGAGCGATATTGCACGATGACAAGCGGGTAGCGCCGTCCGCTGCGATAGCCGAGCGGATAGACGAGATGCGCGAACGAAGCCTCGCCCGTGGGGTTGATGGCGTCGAGCCGCTCGACGCGGGGAAACGTGCGTGTCGCCCAGGAGGGGTTGGGATCCCAAACGATCTGAACCGCGCCGGAGCGCGCGTCGACCGCAACGAGGCGCTGCGGCTGCGTCGGCGCATCTTCGAGGCAAAAGAACCGCGCGCGGTCATAGACGCATCCGCTGAGGCGCGCTTCGCTTATGCGGATCGAGCGCACGCGGTCGCTTGGAAGCGACCAGACCGCAAGCTCTGACAGCGCGCCGTGATGTCCGGCCCGGCGCTGGAACGCGACGGTGGCGTCGTCTTGTGACCACGCTGCAACCAAGTCACCCCGGCACAAGGCATGCGAGCAGCGCCGAACGGCGCCGTCGTGCTCCGCTTCGAGCGCAAGGTCAGGCGATTGCGCGTCGGCGAAGCGCGCATCGGCGGGCGCGATCCGAACTCTGGGCGGAGGAGCGGCCTCCATCCGGAGATCGAGGTGCGTCTCCCGGCCCGTGCGGACATCGACGCGCACGGCCGACACGGGACTCGAATCGTCGATGCGAGGCGCCACATCGTAGATGGGCTCGAACCTGTCGTCGGCGTGAAAGCCATGGAGCGCAGCGCGCGCCCATTGCGCCTCCCGGGCGTCGCGCGAGATTGCGGACCGATAGAGGAGGGCGCCGTCGGGCGCCCACGAAAAACCGACGACGTGCTCACCGATCGCACTGACACGCCTTGCGCCGCCGCCAGCCGATCGCACGCGCCAAAGCTCGGCGTATCCGGCGTGTCCAACCAGGTAAGCAATCCACGCGTCATCGGGCGACCAGAGCGCGACGCGCTCCACCGCCATGCCGCTGCGCCTGCCGCGGACGGCGTGAAAGACGATGTCGCCGGCCTGAGCCACGACACGCTCACGGAACGGCGCCGCAGTCTCGATCACATGCACTTCGTGCACGTAAACGCCGCGCGTCAGGTCAACGGTGCGCGTCACGAGCGCGATGCGCGAGCCGTCCGAGGAGAGGGCGGGCGATGAATGGGGCGCCGCGAAGTCGCGGAGGGCGGTGAGATCGTCGAGCCCGACGCCTCGCCCCCGCGCCGGCGCAGCGCCGGCGCAACATGGCCAGACGCTCGCCAGCAGCGCCGCGGCGAACAGGGCCTTGGCGACACTCGCCGCGCGCATCACCAGGCGTGGCGTAGTTCGAGCGCGACGAAGCGGCCGATCGCCGAGGCATTGGATGGATCGAAGCCAAAGCCGACCGGGTTGTTGGCGAAGGGGGGATCTTCGCCGAACAGGTTGAGCACGCTGAGTGAAAGTCTCGTTTCGCTGCCGTCCTCCTCATCTCGCAGCCGGCGCGCAAGCTGCAAGTCCCAAATTGTGCGGGCGTCGATCTCGCCATTGGCAGTGTAGGCGTCGCGATAGGCGTTCTGGTAGTTGGCGCTCAAGGCCCCGCTCCAATCGTCGCGGCGCCAAGACAACCCCGTGCGGACGCGCCATTCGAGCGGGTTGAATGTGCTGTCGAGGTCGGAAATGACTGGACTTGTCGAGGTCGACTGACGCGAGTGTTCCAGGAGCTGCGTCGCGCTCGCGAACAATGTGAAATCCCCTAGCGGGCTTTCAAAGCTGTAGTCCGCCGAAAGATCGATACCGCGCACATTCCATGCCGCCAGATTGCGCAAGCGCGTGTCGATGATGACCTCGATGCCTTCAGCGGGTACGGCGCCGCTGACTTGGAAGGGTAGCGAAAGGTAGTATGCGATTTGCTCCGGCGTCGGATCGCGGATGACGCGATCAGCGTAGGTGAGCGAATCGAACAGCATCGCAAGCGGCGTCGCGCCGCCATCGTCGATGCGGTCGGTGTAAGCGATATCGAAGTACGTGGCCGAGAATGCAAAGCCTTCCAACCAGATGGGACGGAAGTCGAAGCCCGCGCTCCAGGTTTCAGCGGTCTCGGGTCTCAGATTGTCGCCGCCCCCCGAGGAGAGCATGACGCCCGTCGTGCCGTCGTCGGCGAGCGGATCGAGCGCGGTCGTGACAACGGCAAATGAGTTGATCCCGCTTGGATCGAGCTGATCGAAGGTCGGGCCGCGGAAGGATTCGCCCCAGGCGGCGCGCAGACGCAAGTCCGGGGTGAGGCCCCAGGTCAGGCCGACGCGCGGGACAGTCGCATCCCCGTAATCGCTCGCGTCTTCGCGCCGGGCCGACACCGAGAGCGTGAGCGAGTCCACCAGCGGCACATGGTTCGACGGGCCGATCAGGGGAGCGTTCAGTTCGAGGAAGAATGCGTCGATGCGGCGCGATTGCGGCGGCTGATAATCCGAGCGCGTAATGCCGGCGAAGCGATAGTCGACACGCTCGATGACGAAGCGCTCGCGCCGCTGCTCATAGCCCAGAGCCGCGCGCAATGGACCCCCCCAGAGCGCAAAGAGCGGGCCGTCGGCCTTTAGCGCGAAGGTCGAGACATCGGCGTCGCTTTGGGTGTCTGTCGTCGAGGTGAAACCCTCGAGCACGCTTTGCGGCGTGTTGGACCCGTCAGCGAAGGGATTGAACGCGGTCGCCGGGTCGGAACTGGCGAGCGCGGCGGCCACCGCGGGCGAACTCGGGTCGTAGAAATTGGCGGCGCGGATGAATTCGTCGCTTGCGGCGTGGCCGCCCGTGAGTTCGATACGCCATGCATCGCCAAGATCATACGCGAGCCCGTAGGCCGCCGTGATCGCGCGGGACTCGCTTTGGCTGAGCGCGGGACCCAGATCGTCGCCGAACCAATAGGCGATGGTGAGCGGGCCCTGGCCAGGAAAGAGCCCATTGAGCTGCCGGTAATAATTGGTCTCCGGCACGCGAATGCTGGCGAACGACTGAGTGCGATGGGCCTCCGCTTCGCGCTGGCCGGCGACGACGTCCGCGAACAACTCCAGACGCGGCGTCAGTTCGAAACGCGCCGAGAGGAAGAGCCCGTGCAAGATCTGCTCCGGCAGCAGCGACTGGCCTTCGACCGCGTTCTGCAGATTGACGTGGCCGGGAATGAGGTCGCTCTCGTCGAGCGATGTGCCGTCCTGCCCGCCCGGGATCGCCAATGTCACAGGAGTGACGCCAATGCGCGTGATCGTGCCGGGATTAGCCTGAGGACGCGAATAGTCGAGCCCGCCAAATCGGCTGAGGTCGGAGTCCGAAGCGAACTCACGATCGTTCCACTCAAGCCCAGTGCGCTCACGATATTCGTACGCGGCGACGAGAGAGAATCGATCTGAACTCCAACCGGCGACATGCGAAAACACGTGTTCGAAGACGTCGCCGCGGCCGTCGGCGCCGAAGCGCAGGCCCGTTTCAGCGCCTTCGAAGTCGTCGCGCAGGATGAAATTGACGACGCCGCCGACGGCGTCGCTTCCATAGGCGGCGGAGGCGCCATCGGCCAATACTTCAACGCGCTCGACCGCCGCCAACGGGATAGTGGACACGTCAACGAAGTGCCCGAGGCCGGCCGGCGCCAGGCGCCGGCCGTTGACAAGCGTAAGCGTCGATCCAGGGCCGAGCCCGCGCAGATTGATCGAGGAGGAAAAACTGCGATTGGCGTTATGTTCGGGTCCGCCTTGCTGCGTCGTCTCGAACGCGCCGCCGGTGAAGTTCTGCGGAACGAGCCCCAGCACGTCCTGCACCGTGGAGCGTCCGCTCTCTTCAATGTCGGTGCGGTCGATTGTGACGAGATTTGCGCCCACCGGCGCAGCGCCGCGAATACGCGTGCCGGTGACCACGATCTCTTCGTCAGGGACCGCTTCGTCACCGATGGTTGATGCAGGCTGAACAGTTTCGGCGCCGCTATTGACGGCGCTGCCCTGCTGGGGGCGGGCGCTTTGCTCCTGCACCAGTACGAGATTGCCGCCGCTGATGCGGCCGTTGTAGCCGGAGCGCGCCAGCAGGAGATCAAGCGCTTGCTGGCGGGTGAACGAGCCGTGCAGAGGCGGGGAGGAGAGGCCGCGCAGATCGTCGCTGAAAAAGAGCGCGTTGACGCGCGCCTGGCGCGCGAATTCGCTGAGCGCGCTGCTCAAAGGCTGGGCCGCGATGTCGAACTGGATGCGCTCGTCGGCGCTGACCTGTTGCAGCTCTTGCGCGAGCGCCGGTTCAGCGGCGACCGCGCCCATGGCGCCCAGAATGAGAGCGGTGGCCAGCTTTCGCTGGCTTTTCTCACCCTTTGTCGTCTTGCCCATCGTCTCTCCCCCTTCCGCTCTTGAACGAGCGTTGTCGCGGTAAAGACACTTCAGCTGGCCAAGTGCGCCACGCGTCCGCGAAGAACGTGCCGTAAGGGGGAGACTTGTCTGCTAACGCGCGCCATGGATTGATTGCTGGGAGGATTTCAGATTGAGAGGCCTGGGCGACTTTCAGAGAGCGCAGATGAAGCATCGCGACGCGCGGGTGAGCGCGATGGCTCAACATTTGCGCGCCGCGATCGACCTCTGGGAAGAGATCCAGCAATACCCCTTCAGGAAGGAAGAACCCTCCGAGCCGCCGCCTCCACCACCTCCACCGCCGGCCGTCAAAGCACTGCCATCAGAGAAGCTCGCTTATGGCGTCAAGGAAGCGGCGAGCGCCCTGGGGATTGGCAGAACTACGCTCTGGCGTGCGATAAAGGACGGGAAACTGCCAGCGGTGAAGTTGGGCAACCGCACGCTCATAAAGACGGAAGCGTTGCAGGCCTGGCTTTCAGCCGGCGTCGAAAGCAAGAAATAGTGCAGCGGGCGCTCGTCATCGAATCCGAGGGTTCGCGGAGGCCCCGATCAGGGCGCGAGCCCGTCTCTCGCGGCGAGCGCTTTCATGTAGGCGGCCACCCCGCGCGAGAACGCCAATTGGCTCTCGCTGGGAGAGCGCCGCACGACGGCGTCGTTTGCGGCGTCAAGGACAATGTGCACAAACCGCGCTGAGGCCTCGTCGAACTCGATGAGGAGCTGGATCTGCGCGGGCGGCGTTTGTGCGGACGACGCCGAATGCAGGCGCGGCGCGGGCGCTGGCGCGCGTCCCGCCGCCGACGCCAAAGTTTGCGCGCCCGCGTCCCCCGGTAGAGGAACCAAATACGAGAGGAGCCCCCCGACCGGCTTTGCGGCGGTCATGCCGGCGCCCTTTCCAAGATTTGACTGCAAGGCGCGTGCGCGCCGGCGCCGAGCGCGCCTGGCTGAGGCTGGCTCGGCCACAGCTTTTCGCCGCTGGCGAAAGCGAGATCGCTATAGCCCGCAAGGTCGAGGAGGGCCTCGTCTTGGAAGCCGTTCACAAGCGGCATGAGCCCCTGGCGGCGCAAGCTGCGGCACCAGCCGTCGAGTTCGTTGAGAGCCGCGCGCACTTCGGCGTTCGACCCTAAGCGCCGGCCGGCCAAATGATAGCCCGCGGCCCACGCCCCGGTCGCGGCGAGGGCCCCGATCGCACGGTCGCTGTGATGCATGTCGAGCATCACCCGAGGAAGGTGTGTTTTGAGCAGGCGCGTCCACTCGGTCAGCGAAATGAGCGGCGTTCCGGGCTGGATCTCGGCGATGCACGCGAACATGCGCTGATACGCCGGCGAGGCGTTGGCGGCGAGGTGATCGAGAAAGATCGAGCGCGATTTTCGCGCTTGCATGGTGCTCGCATGGACGCTGAAGCCGATCGGCGCCGCGCCCATCTCGGCTGCCGCGCAGGCCTGTTCGAGGAGGCATAAATCGAGATCGAGATAATCGTCCTTGCCATGGCGGCCGCTGTCCAGGAAGCCGGGCTCGTAGCATTGGCGCAGCCCGGCGTCGGCAGCCGCGCCCGGCGCGCACATGAAGGCTGCAATGGACATGCGCCGCATCGACCAGATCGGCCAGAACCGGCCGAGCCTCAGTTCGTTGCGTCTGAGCGGGGCCTGCGCCGACGGCTCTTGCGACACAATTCCCGCCAAGTGACTGGCCGAGACGGTCTCGCGCGCGACGTTCGCGCGCAAAGGGGAGAGCGCTTCCTCGCCGAGATAGAATGCAAGCAGCGCCTCGCGAATCTCGGCGCAGCGGGCTTGCGTCTGCTCGGGCGAGGCGTGGGCGAAGACGACGAGAAAGCCGTCGCCGCAGGGAATGACGCCGTCCTCGGCGCCGATGCGCCGCACGATGATCTTGAGCGAGCCCTCGCGAACATGTTCGCGCATGCGCGGCCAACGCGATCCCGCCGCAGCGCGTACCTCGTCGAGGCCGACGAGTTTGACCTGGGCGGTTTCTATGAGGCCGTCGTCGCGCGCCGCGGCGCGAACGCGCGAGGCCAGGCGTTCGAGTTCAGCTTGCATCATGGCGCGCGCGCTCCTTTCTGATGCGCATGGCCATCAAGGGCCCAACGCGCTGTCAAAACGTAAACGCAACTGCAGATTGCACTCTCGGCTACCGCTGTCTTGCGCTTTAGGGCGAACGGCATAGTCCTGTCCGGCGCTAATTGCCGTCAAGCGCGGCGCAGTGCGCCGCTCAGGCTCACCCATGGCGAACCGGCCGGACCGGCTATCAGGCCGCCGCCATCGAACCGCGCTTCTGCGACGCTCCCGTGCTCAACAAGCCAATCGACCGCGACGAGCTGGCAGGCGTCCTCGCCGAGCTGCTTTCGTCTAACCCCCTGGACAAAGTCTCCGCCTAGCATTGTCGCCGGCGTGATGGGGGCGCAGCGCCAGGCGCGTTCACCCGCGCGATCGCCCGTGCTGCTTGAACAGAAAAACGGCGGCGCTTTGGCGCCGCCGCGGGGAGGAGGGCTCCCAGGAGATCAACGTGGGGGATCGCTCTCTCGGGAACGCCGCGCTCGCGCAGAGCCTTCCGCTTCGGCGGAGGCTTCGCCTTCGACGGTAACGTCGGTGGGGACGGCGTTGCGGGCGCGGTTGGCGGTGCGGCGCGCGGTGCGGGCGGCGCCGGCGGCGCGATCGCGGGCGCCGTCGACGGCGGCGCCCGGATTGATGCGCGCGTTGGCGGAGGCGCCCGCCGCGGCGTCGGCCGAACCGGAGACCGGCCCGGCAGTGGCGCTGCCGCCGGCGGCGGCGGAGGCTGCGGCCTCTACTTCGCGTTCAGCGCGGGCTTGACGTTCGGCCTCGCGCGCGGCGCGACGGGCTTCGCGTTCAGCGCGCGTGGTGAGGCGGTCGACGCCTTCGACGTCGCCGCTCACGGCGCCGGCAACATTGCCGGTCACTGAACCCGTCGCGCCGCCGACCGTGCCGGTGACGCCGCCGACGACGGAGCCGCCGCCGCTGATGATTTGCGCAGAGGCGGGGGCCGCGCACAGGAGCGCGCCGAGCGCGGCGGCGCCGATCAGAAGTTTCGTGTTCATCCCGATCTCCTCGAACTCGTTTGGGCCGGCGCGCAGCCGGCTTCGAGGAGAGAACGAGCGGGAAGCG
>CAZHWA010000008.1:0-16649 GCA_964536175.1 uncultured Terricaulis sp.
TGGTCGATGATCGGCGGCAGCGCGGCTTTGCTGCTTGGAGTTCTCCCGAACTAGGCGCTCCCGATCGCTGCGATCCTCACAGTCGCGCTCACCGCGCGTGCGAGACGGCCGCATCGATCTTCGGCGGCGCGGTCAGCATGATCCCGGTAGAGCCAGGCGCCGAGTTCGTCGATCGGCGTCAAGGCTCCGGTCACCTCGACCAGGTCGGCGTACACATCCTGGAGAATGTCCTCGGCGTCATCGGCGCTCACGCGCCGGCGCACGAAGCGGGCGACGCATGGCCCAGTTCCCGGATCGCCTCGGCTATGCGCCGGTTCTGGTCAGCCAAGGGCCGCCTTCGCCAAAGCCATCTCCATGGACATGGAGACGAATGAGAAACGGAAATATTGTAGCCGGCCCCAGCGTGGCCCAGCTCGGGTGGGCGCGGGATCGTTCCGGACACCGCGGGCGCGCGAGATCTGCTAAGACTGTCCCATGGACATCAGCGAAGCCGAGCGCCTCCTCTCCGCCAGCCCCGATTTCCGCTTGCTGCGGCGCGTGCCCGCCCCTTCGGCCTGGGGCCTGAAAAGCGCAAGCGGTGAGATCCGGCGGGGCGCATTCATCGATACCGAGACGACCGGCCTCGATCCAGACGCAGATGAAGTCATCGAGCTCGCCGTGCTGCCGTTCGAGTACGAGCGGGAGACCGGCGCCATCGTGCGCGTCGCTGCCGATGCCGCCCTCTCCGCCTTCCGGCAGCCCTCCTTCCCCATCCCACCTGAGAGCAGTAATATCCACGGCATCACCGATGAGACGGTGGCGGGCCACATCATCGACCCGGAGCGTATCCGGGCATTGATCGAACCGGCGCACCTAGTAATCGCGCACAACGCAGCGTTCGACCGGCCGATGGTGGAAAAACACTGGCCTATCTTCGAAGACAAGCACTGGGCCTGTTCGTTCGCCGAGATCGATTGGAAAGGCGAAGGCGTAGGCTCGGCCAAGCTCGACTACCTGCTCTGGTCCCGCGGCTGGTTTCATGACGGCCACCGCGCCTTGTCGGATGCGGCGGCCGCCCTCTTCCTCCTGACGCTGCCCCTGCCCGCCTCCGGGAGATTGGGATTGAGCGCGCTGCTCGAATGCGCCCGCCGCCAGCTCTGGGCCGTGCGCGCCGAGGATACGGCATTCGAACAGCGAGCTTCGCTCAAGGCGCGCGGCTATCGCTGGGACGACGGCGAAGGCAAAGCGCGTCAAGGCCTGGTGGCTCATGACCAACGATCCGCGGGCCGAACTCGATTGGCTGAGAGCCGATATCTATGGCGACGATCGCCACGTGACCGTGCGCAAGGCGCCGGCGACGCGGCGTTATTCATCGAGACTATGGTCTGAGTGACGAGCAGAGCAATTGGTTGGGCGTCGCACGCTCCGCGGGCCGCGCTCTTGTCGCTTCGCGACCGAGCCGCGCTTACCGCGCGTCTCCGGCCCTTCGAGCGGCGATCGCTGACGCGGATGCGCTACGGAGAAGCCGGAATTTATGCGCACCTTTACGGCGGGCCAGACTGCCGCGCTGTGCTGGGAATCGGCATAAAATGCAGACGTGGCCCTTAACGATCGTCAGCTCTCGCTCATCCTCTGGATTTTTGTGCTCCTGCTGTTCATGCTGAGCACGAAGGACATGCGCGGCGGTGTAGCCGGCTTGGTCAAATACTTCTTCGTCGCTCCTATATTGGCGGTTCTGGCGTTGGTCTGCACCTATGTTGCGCTTTGCGTCTGGGTTCTTGCCGCTTTGGGACTCTGGAGCGCCGCCAATCTTGTCACCACTCTTGCGTGGCTCTTCAGCTTCGCCTTCGTCGCCGTATTCGCCGCCAACCGGATCAAGGAGGAGCGCGTCTACTTCAAGCAGGTGCTGCGTGACAGCGTCGGCGCCGCTGCGTTCTTTCTCTTCATCGCCGAGTTCGCCACCTTCTCGCTTTGGATCGAAATCGTGCTTATGGGCCTGGGTTTCTTCTTCGGCGCCATGGCTGCTTTTGCCGCCCGGGAGGCGCGCACTCAGAATGTCGCTCAGTTCGCGCAGACGATCGTAGCGCTCATCGTTTTCGCCTACCTCGTCAACGGCGCTTGGGGCGCCTTCCGCGATCTGCCGAGCTTCCTTTCGGTCGAGACGCTGCGCGAATTCATCGTTCCATTGGCGCTTACGATCGGATTCTTGCCCTTCATCTTTGCGCTGCTGCGCTACATGTCGGTAGAATCGTTCGTGAAGACTGCCGTCCCTTTCGCGGTGAAGGATCCCACGCTTCGCAACTACGCAATTGCCCAAGCCCTTCTTCGCTACAATCTAGACGAAGCCAATCTCGGCGCCTGGCGGCGCGAGTTGCACGTCCAGCGACCGCGCACGCGCGCCGACATTGACGACATCGCGCAGAAACTCAGAACTCAGAGGCGCCGGCGCGCCAGACCGCCTACGGTCGATTCCACACAAGGGTGGTCGCCTTATGCCGTGATCGACTTCCTTGAGGCGCAGGGCCTCAAACCGAACGATTGGCATGAGAGCTACGGCGTCTGGTGCGCGGACACGCCCCTCATCGCCCTCGATGACGACCGCTTCGGGGGCAACACCATCGCCTATTACATTGAGGGCGACGAGCTTGTCGCCAAGCGGCTGACACTGCGCCTCTATGTCAACAATCGCGACGAGGCAGCCGAGGTCGAACGGCAATTCCGCTCCGCCGCCGCGGCGCTTGTGCGCGCGGCGCTTCCATTCGAAGGCGCCCGGTTGGCGCAGCGTCTTGCCGATGTACTTGACTTCGACGATTGCTCCGAGGGGCGGCGCGTTACGCTCTCGCAGGAAGCTTTCAAGTTTGGCGACCCGCCGGGCTACCAGATTTCCTTGACGCTGGACGCGCCCGCCAACAGCTAAGTGTCGGTGCGCGGAAGCGCTGAAGTGGCAGGTCCGCCTCCTACCTATTCGCCTGCGTTCTCTGAAGGCACCAGCAGTTCCAACACCGCCGGGGGGAACGATCTTTGATTGCGGCGCCCGCGCTCATCTAGCCATTCGCACACAACTTTCGGCGATGATTCGCGAGCGATCGAACCGACATTGCCAACGCCCAGCGTTGCCCGCCGGCCAACGACGGACATAATCTGCCCGGTGTCGCGGTGTCTGACGCGATCGCGATCCTGAAATGCTGGATGTGACATGGAGCGAATATTGCGTCCGCGTGGCATCAAGTCCAGTGAAGCGTGCACGTTCGTCCGTCCTGCGCGCGTCAGTTCCGGTTGAGACCAGCCTCGCCTCGCGTGAGTAAGATGCGCTTCCAATGGCCTTCGCGCGCAATCACAACTTCGTCGGCGGTCGCGCGCGGGCGATGTTCGAGCAACGCGAAACGAAAGTTCTGCCGACAATATTGCAATGTTGGCTCGCTTACCAGTGCGCGCAGTTCGGTATTTCCGCCGTGTCCGCTGTACACGTAAGCCGTCCATCGTGACCAAATGCCCGCTTCGCCATAGGCCGACCCGACATAGCGTTTGCCGGTCGAAACATCGGTGATGAGGTAAACGCCTTTCATGCTTTCGAGGGCCGCTTTCCAGTCAGGGCGCTCGTTGCGGACGATCGCCTCCAGCTCCTCGAATGAGAGGTCGATGTCTTCGTAGCCGGGGAAAGAACGACCGGCGTAAGGCTCCCGAAATATCTCGGCCACTTCCAGTTCCGAAAAGTGGTTCTCGAGATTCACACGGGTCGTGCGGCTTCTGTAGGACGAGCGGAGCTTGAGCCGTCCAATGAACCCGCTTCCGTCGGCAGATAGCCGAACGTCATAGCGATCCGGTTGACGCCCGATCACATCGTAGATCCCGCCGAACAGCCATGTGTCGGTTTCATGGTAGAATTGAATGAGCGCGAAAATATGCGGCCGGTTAAAGTCGTCCCGACCGGGCCAGTATTCCTGCCACCCCTGCCACTCGCTGCGATCGCGCACGAACACTTCAAGCGGTTGATTGATCTCATTCCAGCGCGCGAAGTGCAGCTTGTAATCGGCTGGGTTGGAGATGGACCAAATCTCACTGAGCTTAATCATTGTCAGATTCCAAGCTAATTGGCTCACCCGAACGAGGCGCGCCACGCCTCAGCGCGAAGATGCAGCGCGCGGGCGAGCGGCGGTTCGATTGTGGAGATCGAGGGCCGCTGCGCAAACAGAATAGGCACGGCCGCTGAGTTCGGCGGCGAGCATGTCGAAATGATCGGCGACAATGGCGTCGAGCTCGGCATCGTCCCAAGGACGGCCAATCTTTTCCTCGTCGGCCATGCGCTAACCCATCATGCGCTCGGCGCTTGCGTCGCCTGGAAACGCGCAAACTCTTTCGGCAACAGCGCCACCAATTCGGCGCCGCTGCGCGCCTGTACGTCGAAGGTGAGATCAAGTTGGCGGATGACGCGCACGAAACGCTCGATGGCGCCGCCGCGATTGCTGGCGGCGCCGCGCCGGATCTTGCTGGTCGCGGGGTCGTAATAGAGCGCGTAGAGCGCCTCCGCGACGGGCTTGGAGAACGGCAAGCCCTCGGTCTTGCGGCTGCCGATCTGCTCTTCGATCTTACTGTGTTCGCTTGGGTGCCCCGCCAAGAAGACGCGCGCCGCCTCGCCGAAATGGCCGGCGAAGAACACGGCCGAACGCACAAGGTGGCGGTGGCTGTGGGTGTAGCTTTTCCATTGATTGTCGACCGCCACCAAATGGCGCGAGGGCTGGCCGAGATAGGGTTTGCCGGCGGCGTTGACCATCGTGCTCTGATGGAAGGCGAGCGAGAGCCACGCCAGAAGCCCGGCATCGTCCAGCGCCTGCTCCCATTTTGGCCCGAGCGCAGCATGGATGTGAACGCCCAGATCGTATTTGCGCGCGAAAGTCTTGATCTCGATCTCGGCGTCGTCGCCGAAGATCGCGGTCAAGGCCGGGTCGTCCAACATCGCCAGCGGCGGGTTGGATCCATCGCGTTGATCGAGCCAAAGTGAAAAGGCGTGCAAGCCGGCATCGTTGAAGCGCCGCAGCGCGCGTTTTGTCTCGCTCATTCGACGCCTCCCTCACGCAGCGCAGCGGCGCCGATGCGCACCAGCTCGAACTTGCGCGCGAAGGCGGCGGCGAGCTCGGCTGTCAGCGCATCGATCTCATCGTCGCTCGGCGCGTCTTCGTCTTCACTGGGCTCGGAGGCTTCGCCGAAGCCGACATGGAGCCCTTTCAGGAACGTGCGCCAGCGTTCGTGCCAATCTTCCTGCGCCTCGCGATTGCGGATAAGCCGCTCGGCCACCTGCTTTAACGCCGCCGGCAGCACCAGCGCTTGAAACGCTGGCAGCGTCCACAAAAACACGCCCTCCTGATCGAGCGCCTTCTCGACATGGAGCTCTGGGCCATCAGGCGAGAACGCGACCCGCCAGAGCTCGCCATTGAGACTCCTGGGGATGACGGGGAAGAGATCGTCGACAGCGCGTTCGTCGCTCTCCTCGATCGCGCGCAAGCCGTCCGCTTCGGCGATCAGCCGCCCGACGCCGGCTTCGACGATCTTGAGCCGGAAGCGCAAACCCTCCGCCGCTTCGATGCGTGAGAGCGGGCGCGCCGCCCCTGCTCCGGCGCCGGTCTTGAACGGGGCCGCATCGCCAAAGCTCACTCGCTCATAATGACCGGTGCTGGAGCGATAGGCTTCGACGGCGACCTGCGCGTCGTCTGGGACCACGTCGGGCAGGATGAGCTGGTTGAGGCGCACTTGCAGCGGCGTGTTCGTAGGGTCGACGGAAATGACGACGCCCGATTGCGCCAAGGTTCTGCGCTCGGTGAAATTGAGTTTGGCCCGCGAGGAGCGGCGGAAATTCCCAAGCGCCATTACGCCGCCTCCGCTTCGGCTTCCGCGGCCGCGGTGGCGCGAACGCGCACATCGAGGTCACGGTTGGGATCAAGCCCATGCACGCGCACGCGCAATGCTCCGCCCGCGCCTTTGACGGCGATCGCATTGCCTTTGATCACGAAGCTCGCAGCGCCATCGGCCTCGACGTGGCCCTTCTCCAACTCGAAATCGTATTCGGCGTATTCCTTGAAGGCATCGCCAAAGCGCACGAGATAAGCGCACTTGATCGAGAGGTCGAAGCTTCCGGCCTCGCTCGCGCCCGGGGTCGCTGCGACCACGAACCCGTCCTTTTGCTTGGTGACGGTAACCAGCGCCGGCCGCCGCTCGATGTCGGTGGGGACCGGCGGCTTCGGCTTCGGCGGCGACTTCTTTTTCTTCTTGGCCTCGTCGGGCGCCAGCCACGAGAAGAAATTGATCAGCGCGTTCTCTACCGGCGCGTCGGCTTCGCCCGAGGCGAGCGCATCATAGAGTCCGTTGAGCGAATATTTTACGGCGCGGATAGTCTGAGGCGCATAGGAATAGCGCTCCTTGACGTACTCGGCGTCCCAGTCCTCGTGCGAGGGGCCTTCGGCGTCGCCGAGGAAACCGCTCAGTTCATTCTGCTGCGCCACCAAGAGCCCGACCGCCGGGCGCTTAGCCCATTGTACGGCCGCGCGGACGCCAACGTCGTCGCGCACGCAGACGACACCGCCTTCGCTGGGTTCGGCGTGCGCCAGCGCGATGCGAAAGCTCGCCGGCGTCGGCGTCTTGCCCTTCTCGCGCAGCAACACCTTGGCTTCGACCAGCACCGGCTCGCCCGCAAGCCAAGTCGCGCGCATCGCCTCCAACGTCTTTTCGTCGAAACTCTCCTTCGACAACCGCGAGCTCGCGTTGGCCGGGTCGATGATGGCGAGCGGCTGTTTGTACGCGCTCGCCGGCGCCTCGCACGCTGCTTTGATAAGCGCGTGCATCGGCGCGAGCGCGGCCGTTTCCGGCGACTTCTTCAGTTCCTCGGCGACATTGGCCGCGTCGAGCTTGTCGCCATTGATGGTGACCACCAATTGGCCGGCGGTGAGCTGGTAGAGGCATTCGCTCAGCACGCCGATGCGAATGCTGGCGGGGTTCACATCTTCCTTCGGCCAGAGCGCGGCGAGCGACAGGCCCGGCGCATGCGGCTTGCGCACGAAGCCGACGACACTCGCGAACGCGTCTGCTTCCGCGCCGGTGATGGGAAGGATCGCGGCGCCCTCTTCGCCAGCGTGGAAGGTGCCAAGACCATGATAATCGGGACCGCCGGTTCCGAGCGCGTGCGGCTTCAAATAGGAGCGGCCAAGCAAAGTGGCGGTCGCGCCGTCGCTGGCGGCGACGCTGTAACCAAAGAACGCGCGCACGCGCGAGGCTTCGGCGTTGACGACTTTGCCGACGCCGTGGCGGCCGCCCTTGCTGGAGCCCTGCTTCTTGTTGCTGTCGCCTGTGCGGTGCCAGAATTTGGCGAAGCTGCCGTCGGCTTTCTTGTCGTCGGTCGGGCCTTCGAGCCCACGCGTGCCGAAATCTTCGATCAGCATCAAGCGCGGCGCGCTCCAATCGACGTCGGCGCCTCCGATTAAGGCGGCCTCGACGTGCTCGCGCAACCCTCGGAGGTAAACGCCGAACGCGAGCGGATTGGCGGGCGGGCCGAACTGAAAGCGCAATTGCGCCGGCTCGGCGCTCACCCGGTTGTCCATCGTGTTCTGCGAAATCTCGCGCACTACGTGGGCGGCGATGCCCTTCTTGAAGAAGTCGCCGAGCTTCGAGGTCTCCATCGGCTGATCGGCCGGAATGATCGAATGGCGCCAGCGCATGGGCCCGCTCCTAGAGTTTGAACCCGCCGCCGGCGCGGCCCTTCGGCGCTTCGAATCGGCTCTCCACCGACGACACCGCTTCGCGCAGCGCCTTGATGACCTTTTTCACTTCCGCCTCGTCCCATTCGTAGATCTGGCGGTTCGATAAATTGCCGATGCGGGCGATCGCCTCGATCGCCCGATTGGTCCGGCTTTCCGCCAGACCACGGAATTTCTTGCGTTTTTCGCTCATCTTTTCGGTCATATCGCGCGCTCTTACCGCCGCCATGTGGATAACATTTCGCCGCCATATCCGTCAATATTCGCGTGAATATTTGCTCGCTATTTGCTCCAGGCGCGCGTGCGACTGCAGAGCTTACTGCAACCCAGGCGATATTTTAGAGGCTGATTCTGCCGGAGGGCGAAGTAGCGAAGCGCCGGCTCAAAAGGTGATCGCCCATTTTGGGTAGATGCGCTTGGCGCGGGCGAAGAGTCTGTAGAGGGTCAACTTAGAACCTAGCCGGAACGTCCCCAAGCGGCTTTGGGCGGCGCCGGTGCCGCTGTCGAGCTCTCGTGCTGGGCGCGAAGCCCTGCGAGCCAATTGGGTCCTGGCAGCCTTCGGGCACTGCCGCGGCTGCCTGCTTCATCCCAACAAGAGACGTCCGCCCTCACCTTGCGCATATCGGACGTCTAGAGTCCGAAAATCGCCGTGTGTGGACGGCTCTCCGTTGGCAAGGGTTTTCTGCGAAGCTCTGCGTTGCTGGTCGGTGCGGCCGTGTGTTCGACCTGTTGGTGCGGCACAGGAGGGCCGCTGGCCATAATGCCTTCCGCGAAGACCGGTCCCGACCGAAAGCACGCGCTCGAAGCGCTCCGGCGATAATGGGTTTTCCTGCCTTCCGGTTCGACCGGTTGTCGCATTACTTCATGTCCGCCCTTCCCAATTTCATTCGTCGCCGGCGCAGACGCCTCGACCGATCTCTACGCGACCAACGGTTCGCGATAGCGTTCCCCGCTGGTCATGATGGCCCACACCATCCGAGCGTTCTTGTTGGCGAGCGCCACAGCGGCCACCTTCGGCGTGCGCCTGGCCAGCAACTTCACCAACCACGGCCTGCGCGCGCCGTTGCGCTGCGCGTAACGGATCACGGCGACTGCGCCCACCACAAGCAATTGTCGAAGGTAACGATCGCCTTGCTTAGTGATGCCGCCCAGACGTTCTTTGCCGCCGCTGGAATTCTGACGCGGCACCAATCCGATCCAAGCTGCGAGGTTACGCCCCGAGCTAAACGATTTCGGATCAGCGATGGCCGCGACCAGCGCGCTGGCGAGCACCGGGCCCACACCGGGAATACCCATCAATCGTCTACCGACTTCCGTTCTGCGCGCGCTCGCGATGATGCAGCGATCGGACTCTAATATCTGTTGGTTCACGAGCCTCAGCTGCGCGACCAGCATTAACAAACACGTGCGCGCATCAGCCGGTAGGCGTTCATCAGCAGCGTCATTGATGACATTGATCAGGCTTTCGAGACCGTTGCGTCCGATTGGGGCCACTAGCCCGAACTCCGCCATGTGGCCGCGGATGGCGTTCGACAGTTGCGTGCGCTGGCGCGTCAGGATCGATCTGGTCCGGTGCGCAACCATGATGCTTTGCTGCTCAGGCGCCTTGATCGGCACAAACCGCATGCTCGGTCGCGTCACCGCTTCGCAAATCGCTTCCGCGTCGGCTGCATCATTCTTTTGCCGTTTAACGTATGGCTTCACGTAGCTCGGCGGAATCAAGCGCACATCGTGACCAAGTCGACTCAACTCTCGGCCCCAATAATGCGCAGATCCGCACGCTTCGATGCCGATAAGGCATGGTGACAGCCTTTCGAAGAACGCCAGCATCCGAGATCTCGGTAGGCGTTTGCGCAACAGCACCGCGCCCGCCGCATCAACGCCGTGAAGCTGAAACACCGACTTCGCGATATCCAATCCGATCGTAACTACCTGGCTCATTGCTCTCCTCCGGCTCAAACCGGAAGCTTACGCCACCGGCTAGGGTGGAGAGCCGTCCACAGCATCGAGAGCGGACATCGGCAATCGCTCTAGAAATTGACCTTGATGGACGCATCAACGATCAGGCGGATTCTCGTGCGTGTATCCTTCGAGGTGCTGACAATAGTCGATCGACTTGGGCTGTTGGTGCTCTTCGCCCTTCTCGGCGCCCGCGACGCCTTCGAAGATGAGGCTTTCGAGCTTACCTTGGCGTTCGGCCGGCGGGAGCCAGGTGAGCGTCAGATAGTATCTCGATTCAAAGCGTGCGCCTGAAGTCTCGAAGACTTGGCGGCGCTCTTCGTCGATGAGCCAAGAGAGCGCGTCGGGGAATGTGCTGTCGGGATAGCCGGGCGCGGGAGAGCGGCGTGCTTCGACGTGGATGCACCGGCCTGAGCCGAAGCGGCGGAGCGCATTGTTGAGGCGAGCGCTGGCGCCCATCAATTCGGATGGCGTCGAGGAATCGAGATCAGGGCCGCGGAAGGAAAGCGTGCGCTGGAAGGCGCCATCCTTGTTGAGGACGACGCCGGGCGCGATGAGCGCTGCCCATGGCAGATAATCGCTGAGCTTAGCGCCGGTTTGCTTGTAGGGACGGAGATTCAGCATGCGTGTCTCCATCAGGCCGCGAAGAAGTGAGGCTTGGCCATATGGCGGGGCCAGGTGTCGATGAACCAAGGATCGCGGGATGCGGCCCAAGCCGCAGCACCTTGAAGCACGATCCAGAGCGGCAAGCCGATGAGCGGCTGCTGCAGGCCTAGGCCGATGGCTGCGCCGATGGTGGCGTTGAGGATCGCGAAAGAGCGCGGCACGCCGCCCATCAGGATCGGGCGCGTCAGGCTTGTCCTTAGAGGCAAGCGATAGCCTTCGGGTTCGTCGTTCTGCACGACGCCGCTCCTTTGCAACGAGACTTCGAGTTTGTGTTTGTGTTCGTGGTTAGATCAGCGCGCCTCCGGCAAAGCCGAAGAACGAAAGACCCCATGAGATCGCCGCGAACATGAGCGCGATGCCCATGCCGACGAAGGCGAGTTTTCTGACGCCTCCTCCGCCTTCGCCGAACATGATGCCCATGCCGGCGATGACGATGGCGATGACGGCTGCGGCGCGGGCGACGGGACCAGTGATGCTATCGAGCACTTGCTGCAGCGGGCCTTCCCACGGCATGCCGGAGCCCGATGCGTAAGCGGGTGTCGCGATCGCGATGATCACGATTGTAAACGCGATCGTTCGCATTAGACGTCTTCGCATCGAGAGCACTCCCCGCTTTGCTGAAGCGATGTTGTGTTGTGCTCTCACAAATCGTTGCACGCCCCAATTGTATTCAATGTGTGCGCGATGTGTTGGACGCTGTGTTCGCATCGTGCGCGCAAACACCTCGTTGCACCTCGTAAAAGCAACGCTAGGCGCGCGAGGGAACTGAGGTAGCGCCGCGATCATCCGTCTTCGTTGCTGCGTGTCACGATCCGTTCGGGGCAAAGAGCAAGAAAACGAATGGGCCAGGCGTCGCGGGGAGTTACTCGCTCTCGATGGCCGCGCGGCCCTTCGGCGTCAACGAATAGACCCGTCGCGGCCTACCTGCAGTTGGTTCGCCCCTTTCTTCGCTCCGCACCAGGGCAAAGCCACTTTGCACGAGGCGCATCATCGTGGCGCGAAGGCTGGGTAGAGACGCATTCGTTCTCAACGCAATCTCTTCCATTGAGAGCGGCTCCGACACGGTCGCAAGACAATGCAGGACCTTCGGCGTCAAGGCGCCGCGGGCCGGCCGCACCACTTCGTCGGTTACTGCCTCGCTCGCTGAAACCTGAGCCTCTGCAAACTTGCGCTGAAGGTCGACGATCTGCGAATTCAGCGCCTCCATTTTATGCTGCAGAGCTATCTCGTCGCCATCATCGCCCAACAACTCTGCAGCGTTGGACTTGGCAAGTTCGATACCCGAGGAAACCGCATCGAATTTCCCCTTAATACGCAACTTGAGTTCAAGGCTCCGCAGGTACATCTCTTCGTCCTTGAAATCACTTGGCGCATAAAGAACGGTCGCGTTGAAATTCAACGTGACGAAAAATGCAATCACCAATCCGATCGGAAAGCCAATCACGTACCAAAGGAAGATGCCCTGCAGTTGAGGGGGTAGGAACGCCAAGACAACCGTGCCGGCGACCTCCGCCAGTCCCGCGAAGATCGCGATGATCGTAAGAGGATTGCTGACGGAACGAATGTTTTCGATCAAAGTGCTATTCTCCGGCGCCGGACCCGGTTGATCCTTCTGCGGCCCCACGTCGCTTCGCTAGTGGCTTTCTAAGCGCCTCACTGGCAGCCAATTTCGCAGGATCGAAATCCCTGCGCAGAATGATCGGCCTTTCGGCTTTGATCGCCTTTCCAAACGCCAAGAACTCGTAGCGGCCAAGATTGGGAATGAGCCGTGTGTGCTGTGTGCTATAAACACTCTCGAGGAAGTTGAGGCTCGTCTGATCGATAAGGCTATGCGTGAGGAACGTGTTGCATTGAGATAAGATAGTCTTGCTGACCAACGCGGTGCGTTGCGTGATCACCAGCAGACCGACGCCATACTTTCGACCCTGCAGCGCAATTTGACCAATCCGTTCGACGACCCATTTGGTTTCCCCGTCGAAGCCGCTGCCGAACGCTTCCGGCACAATCGTGTGCGCTTCTTCCAAACAGATGAGGACCTGCCGCGCGCGCCTGTTGGCCCTCGCCCAATTCATGATGGCTGACAGGTAGATCTCGGTTAAGCGTAACCCGGCCTTTGAATTGGATATCTCCGCGAGCTCGAAAATCGCCAGCGGCGTCGTTTCATCACTCAAGAATGCGTCGATCGCCGCAGCCGTTTCCTCGCGGATGCCGTCCAAGAGCTTCTTCAGATTGCTCTTCTCGTCGCCTGCCTTGAACCCATAGGCGTCGATCGTGGCCAGCAATCCTTCGATGGCGGCGGCCTTTTTGTGATCGGGGCTCGGAAAGATCGGCTTCAAGTCAGAAAGCCGCTCGCGGTAGTCACCGGTGAAGTCGACGCAGAAAATCTTCACGCCATTGATTGCGGCGCTTCGAACGATATCCAGAGCGACTTCGGTCTTGCCAGTCCCGGTCACCCCGAGCACGGCGGTGTGATACTCCACGAGTTCATCGATACGGGCCACCGCCTCCACGTTCGTCGAGGGAACGCGCCCGATCGCGAATTCGCGTGCGCCAATTTTCGCCGGCGGGAACGCCCTCGATCCCGCGGAGAACAGCGGCGTGTTCATTGCAGGCAGCCACGCGAACTTCTGGAAGCCTTCCTCAGCCGAGTAGACGCCCAACTGCGCGGCGCGAACAACGTGCGTGCCGCGAGGATTTTGATCGAAGCTCTCCTCGAAGGTTTCGGCTCCAACGATCTGGTAGAACACTTCTGTCCCATTGAGCTGGGCGTAGACGACATCGCCTTCGCGTAGCTCGCTGACCGCCGCAACTTCGAATGCGATGACGCCAATCGTCGAGTTCTCCACCACGAATCCGACTAGCGTTGCGTCCTTTGATCCACTCAGTTTCTCGATGAACTCAGCGGTCCGCGCATCGTCGTGACTTGCGACCACGACGCCGCTCGCCAGGTCCGACGGCTCCGCCACAATCGCGACGCACAAACCGGTGCCGACCACTTCGCTGCCCTGGATTTGCGAGAAGAGCGACATCACGTAGTGCTGCGTCCCGTCCGGCATGTTTGCTGTAAATAGCCGACCGGATGGCCAAGACGCCGTCGAGGCGAGTTTGACGCGAACGATGTTAGGATGATCGACGCGCGCGATCGTACCCGCTACGCCGCCCCGGGGACCCTTCAGCTGATCGACGCCCAATTGGCGTACGATTGCCAGCGCGCGTTCTATGGGTTTGACGACAGCGATGACAATCCAATAGGCGGTGAGCCACGCGATCAAGGCATACGAGGTCTGATAAGCTCCTGTGATGCTGATCACCGCGGGCAACGTAAAAAGGACTTCACCCCGACCAAGAAGCGCGGTTACCCGAAACGACGCCTTGGCGAGCGCTGAATGCTCCTCTCGCCCCTGCAGGAACAGAGCATTTATCGCGGATGTCATAACGATCACGCAGAACAAGGCGCCGCCCCAACGCATGAAGTTGAGCTCTGCGCGAAACGCGGTTGCGGTTGGCAAGTCGATCGTAACCAGAATGAGGAAGGCGCCGATCGAGTTGACGAGGGCATCTCTCGGCGGCACGAACCACGGCGCGGAAAGAAGCGTTAGGAACCACAAAGAAAGCGCGGCAACGATCCATGCCGATTCCAACCCGCTGGACGGCAACCAACGTCCGCTAACCGACACAAATAGCGCGTAAGCGAGCACGCCATTCAGAAGGAGCGCCAGGGCCCGTTCTTGAAGGTTCGGAAAGTCGCGCATTCGCCTACAATAGACCGTTCCGAAACCGCAGATAAGTCGGTTGTAAAGTTTCGCCCCCGCAACATACTAATTCCGCTCTTCAGGCGATGAGCGCCGACGCCGTCTTTGGTTCACGCGTCGGCGCCGCCAATCACATCCGGTAGGAAAACGCGGCGAGCAGTTCGAATTCCTCGCCGGTGCACAGACGTAAGACATCGCGCACGGCCGTCAGCGCTTCGCCGGATTGCCTTGAGGCGGCATCCTCGCCCCGGTGCATGAGCGCGTTACGGGCGATGCGCGCCCGATCGATCCGATCCGCCAGATAGGCATCGAGCAAGCCGCCTGCCCGCAGATGATCGGTCATCGTCTTGAACGTCAGCTTCTTCAGATCGCTTTTTGAGATCGGCGCACAAGTATGCGCCTTTGTGGCATGCGCGCAGGGAATAGACCCTTTCACCAATCCATAGACGTGGAAGAGCTCCTCGAGCGCGCCCTCCAATGAGATCGCGGAGAGCGCAAGGCTCGCTCCTGCATGCTGGCGTGAATGGAGCACGGCGGCCTGATAGTTCATGACCAAGAGCGCTTCGTTGTCCACGACAGCGTTCGATGCGTTTGCAGCAAGGAGGCGATCCGCAAGCTCAATGCCTTCATCGAAATGCGCCTTGGGAATTGAGGCGAGCCAAGACGCGCCCTTTTTGAGGGCCTCTAGTCTTTGCCCCAGGCGCGGAAGGAAGCGATCATGGTCAGGCTTGGGGAGGAGCAGCTCGCCGGAGTTGGCGTCGCGCACCCAATTGTAGATCTGGTCCAAGCCAGGATAGCGCGGCCCGAGCACCGACGAATGTGTGAGCTGGGCGTGGCGCCCGTAAACGCAAGCAGCGACGAAAACGGCTCGGCGCAGACGCTTGCCTTGAAATTCCAGGAAGGCGTCGAGGCTGGCGGTCACCTCGTCCGGGACCAATCCGTCAGCCGCGCTTTCGAGAAGCTCAAACGCGCCTAACGGGGTGTCTTTGAAGTCAAAGGCGATCATGCCGTGATTGACGGCAAGGACGATGAGGCCATCCTGCATAGTCCGTTCTGCGACCACAGCACTCGACAGCGTCGTCGAGCCCTTGGGTTGCTCAAACACATATCTTGTGCTCGCGAGGATGGCGAACCGCGTCGCCATTTGTCGTTTCGTGATCGTGCTCATGATCCTTCCGCCGTGGCGTTCAGCGCTCATCCTCGAGGACTGCGATATCCAAAGGCTCTATGGCCTCAATCCAGGCCGCGGGCACGCTCTCGTAGAAGATCATGCCGCAATCGAGCCTTCGGCGCGCGGCCGTGTACGCCGGATCGACAAACCGGTAGCTCCAGACATCGATAACTTCCCGCACCAAGTTCGGCCCGTCTTCCTTCGAGAAGCCGTAAGGATTGTAAGCCTCGAAGGCGATCTCGCCGGGGACACTTAGTTTGATCAAATAGGGCGTTCCGTCAGCGGCGATCAGCGCCTGACCTTCGGCGCCGAGCACGTACGCGGCGGAATGCCAGTCGAACTCCGACCCTTGCTTGATGTAGTAATTGAAGCCGAGCGTCAGGCCTGCGCGTGAGACGGTGAGATGCACCTGGCCCTCACGCCGGCCACCGCGCTGCTTGAAGCCGTAGTGCTCAATCGCTTCGCCAAGACGATGGGCGACATCCGGCCAATTTGGATGGCGAGACAGCGCGCGCTCGAGGCGCGCGCGTCGCTCAGCAGCCACAAGCGGCTTTAGACCTTCCGCGAGGATCGCGGCGCGCTCCACCTCGGTGAGCCGCGTCCCG
Source organism: uncultured Terricaulis sp. (assembly GCA_964536175.1). Lineage (GTDB taxonomy): Bacteria > Pseudomonadota > Alphaproteobacteria > Caulobacterales > Aquidulcibacteraceae > Vitreimonas. The sequence continues at coordinate 15,875 of CAZHWA010000008.1, forward strand.
TGGTAGCCGTAGACAACATCGGATTTGAGCCAATCGGTGACGCGCGTCCTGATTGCGTCGCGGTCGCCTTTCCCCAGCACAAACGCACCGGCGTCTTCGATGAACTCGGGGTTCTTCCGCCGCACCCTGTCGCCGATGTCTTGCGGCAGGAGATCAGCGAGCTCCGCAGACAGAACCGGATGCCAGTCGTCGAAGCGATCGAAATCGAACGCGCTCATCGCATTAACTGTTGGATCGTCTCCATCTCGGCAGCGACCAGACCGCAGACATGGGTGAAGTGTCCGCCGAACGTCTCGTGTTTGGCCAACGCCGATTGCGCGATCTGCTTGGCTTCGGAACTGCCGGCGTGCCCTTTCACTTTCGAGCGGATGCGCTGCACGGTGCGCAAGCCCTCGAACGGCGCGACGGACGCTGACTTCTCGGCCGCGGCGCGCAGTTTTTCTAAGAGTGCAATGCTCTGATCGCTCGGCCCGTATGCGACACCGGCCGCATCCAGTTTGCCGCGCAAATAGGCGACCTCGAAGCCTTCCACGACGAGCTTCGACAAGTCCATGAACGCCTCGCTCCACTCTTCGCGGCTTGCGGTGAGCGGCGTGCTGATCTGATCGAGCAAGCTACGATCGCGCAAGGTCCAATAAAACGTGCGCTTCTCGTCCCATTTCCGCGCCGTCGCGATCAGCTGGCGAAGCGGCGGCGAGAAATCAACAAACTCCCCTTCAAAGTCATTCACGACCGCGCGCTTGGATATGCCGGCCTTCGGTTCTTCGTTGAAAGA